>DAIDJK010000272.1 GCA_027450225.1 Bryobacterales bacterium
GCGGGGCGGAGGGTGGCGTAGTCGCGGGCGAGATCGACAATGGCGGCGGAATCGAGGCCTGTGAGCGAGGCGGCGCGTTCGGGAGTCCACTGGCGGACTTTGTCGCGCAGCTCTTCAAATCCGGCGGTGTGGCGCTCGACGTAATCGGCGTCGTGCAGCGATTCGGCGATGATGACGTGCATCATGGCGAGCGCGAGGGCGGTATCTGAGCCGGGGTGGATGGCGAAGTGGCGGTCTGCTGTGCGGGAGGCGCGGTTCTCGCGGGGGTCGATGGTGTAAAACTTCGCGCCGTTGCGGCGGGCATCGACGACGAAGGGCCAGAGGTGGACGTTGGTTCCGAGGATGTTGCCGCCCCAGGAGATGATGAGCTTCGCATGGCGGAAATCTTCGGTGTCGGTTCCGTAGCGGAAGCCGAGGGAATCCATGAGACCGGCGCCGCCGGCAGCCGAACAGATGGTGCGATCGAGACGGGATGCGCCGAGGCGATGGAAAAAGCGGCGATCCATGCCGGCATTGTTGATGAGGCCCATGGTGCCGGCGTAGCTGTAGGGCAGGATGGCTTCGGGACCGGATTCCGAAGCGATGGCGCGGAGCTTTTCGGCTATTTCGCCGAGGGCCTCGTCCCATGAGATGCGGGTGAACGAGGTTCCGCCCTTTGCGCCGGCGCGGCGGAGCGGATGCAGAAGGCGGTCGGGCGAGTATTCGCGTTCGAGATAGCGGGCGACTTTGCCGCAGAGAAAGCCGCGCGTGACGGGATGGGCGGGATTGCCGCGGAGCTTCGAGCCGCGCCCGGCTTCATCGACGTCGATGAGGAGCGAGCAGGTGTCCGGGCAATCGAGCGCGCACACGGAATGACGCGTTTCTGGCACTTTCCTTCAATTCTAGTCGCGCGGCGGCGGTGATTTTCATCGCGGCATGCGGAGGCGGGCGGCGTTTCGCGGAACGAGGAATGCTTCCTTTGAAAGATAAGGAGCGGTTATGCGAATCATCGGCGACTTTATCTTTTTGATCTTTTTCTTCATTCTGCTGGTAGCGTGGCTGGTGGTGTGGGCGGGACTGCACCTGGCGAGCGGCGCGATTCATCTGCTGCTGGTACTGGCCGTGATCTTCCTGATCGTGCATTTTGTGCGCGGCCGGCGTACAGTCTAGGCAGGCGCTTCCGGCGGCGCAGCCGGATAAAGCCGGGCTTTCCGCGCGCGCACCGGTGAAAGCCTGTGCCGCCTTTCTGCCACCTGTGCGGGCGGTTCACATTGAGGCGTCCGCACAACTCCGCTAGAATGAATGATTCATCCGATAGCGCACATTCGTGCACAGGGGAAACGCGAGTTTTCAGGCCAGCGTCCCTGAACCTTGCGTCAGGTGGAAAGGAATCGGGTTTTCATGAATTCAGTCAGGCCAAAGAGCCTGAATTGTGTCCTCGTTTGCCTGTGTGGCGCCGCCGCGGCGATTTCACTGCCGGCGCAGAACTCCCCGGCGCAGAATCAGGCCGCGCCAGCGCAACAGAATCCGCAGCGGAACGGTCAGCAGGGCCAGCCGGCGCAGACCACGCCACCGGCCCAGAGTCCGCAGAGCCAGAACCCGTTCGAGAACGTTCCGCAGACTCCCAACACTCCACCACCGCAGCGGCCGAACGCGGCTCCTCCGGTATTTGAAAACCCGGGCCAGCCGGCGGCCCCGCAGCGGCCATCCGCGATTCAGGGCAAGGTGGCGGCGAATGTGATTTCAGCGATCGAGTTCCGCGGCTCCCGGCGAGTTCCGCAGGATACGCTCCGCGCCATGATTTTCAGCAAAGTCGGCGACGTGTACAACCCGGAGACGATGCGCCGCGACTTCATGCAGCTGTGGAATACGAACCGATTCGACGACATCAAGCTTGAAACGGAGCGCGCCGACGACGGCGGCATCAACGTGATCTTCATCGTGACCGAACGGCCGGTGATTCGCGACATCAAGTATGAAGGGCTGAAATCGGCGTCGACTTCCGATGTGCTGGACCGGTTCAAGGAGCGGAAGGTCGGTCTGGTTGTAGAGTCGATGTACGACCCGAACGTGATCAACCACGCGGCGGTGGTTTTGAAGGAGCTGATTGCCGAACGCGGGCACCAGTTTGCGACGGTGACGCCGGATCTGCGGCGGATTCCGCCGTCGTCGCTCGAAGTGATTTTCAACGTGAACGAAGGGCCGAAGGTAAAGGTCGGCACGATCACGATTTTGGGCAATCAGGCGTTCTCGCAGAAGCAGGTGATCGCGGCAATGAAGAACCTGCATCCGTACGGGCTTCCGCACTCGATTCTGTTCGAGAACCTGTTCCCGAAGACTTACGACCTGGCGAAGCTCGAGGAAGACAAGGAGCGGATTCGGGACGCTTATCAGAAGCAGGGATACTTCACGGCGAAGGCGCTCGACCAGACGGTAAAGCTGCATTCGACAGGCGGCGCGCTCGGTCAGTGGCACGTCCCGCTGATCAAAGAGAACAAACCGGGCGAAGCCGAGGATGTGACGATTCCGGTGGAAGAAGGCCAGCGGTACTATCTCGCCAAGCTGGATTTCACTGGCGTGAAGATGTTCCGGTCGACGCAGTTCCTGCAGACGCAGATTTTCAGGATGAACAACGGCGACGTGTTCTCGACCGAGAAGCTGCGCAACGGGCTGAAGCAGATGACAAAGCTCTACAGCCAGTTCGGGTACATCGACTATGTGGGCGAGCCCGAGATCGACATTGTGCCCAACACGAACAAGATCGACCTGACGCTGAACGTGGACGAGGGCAAGATGTACTTCGTGCGCCGCATCGACTCCGTGGGCAACACGACGACGCGCGACAAGGTGGTCCGGCGCGAACTGCTGATCGATGAAGGCGACGTTTACAACTCGACGCTGTGGGACGCCAGCATTCTGAGGCTGAACCAGCTGGGCTATTTCGAGGCGCTCAAGGAGAACGAATCTTACGAGCTGCGCAAGAACCCGGGGACGAATACCGTCGACATCATCCTGAAGGTGAAGGAAAAGGGCAAGAACTCGATCAGCCTGAACGGCGGGGTTTCGGCCATCGCGGGAACCTTCGTGGGATTGAACTATTCGACGAACAACTTCCTCGGTTTGGGCGAGACGCTCAGTCTGGGCGGGCAGGTGGGAACGCTGGTCGATGACATCACGCTAGGGTTCACGGAGCCGTACGTCTTTGACAAACCGCTGCAGGCCGGAGTCCAGGTCTACCTGCGCCGCTTCGATTACAACCAGGGCCAGCAGATGTCGCTGCTTGAGGGCGTGGACGTCACCGGGTTCTACAACTCGCTCGGCAGCGCGAACGTTCTGAACTACGTCCAGGATTCGAAAGGCCTGACATTTTCGGTCAGCTATCCAATCAAGCGCAGCTTCGCCCGGCTGGGCCTGGCTTATGGCTACGACGATTCAAGCGTCAAGACACAGTCGATCGGCGCGAGCACGTACTTCAATGAGCTGAACTTTCTCGGCGCGTACGGACCGAACGAACTGAACGGCATTCGCACGAGCAAGGTGATTCCTTCGTACAGTTACAACTCGAAGAACGATTACATGAATCCGTCGGCGGGCAAGAGCATCTTCGCGTCGGTGGAAGTGGCGGGCACGTGGCTGGGCGGCAACGTGAACACGATCAAGCCGACCTTCGATGCGCAGTATTACCATCCGAGCCCGCGCTGGCGCCGGAACGTGATGGCTTTCCACCTGACGGGATCGGTCCTGTTCGGGTACGGCGGCCGTGTGGCCCCGCCGTTCGCGCGAGCGTTCATGGGCGGCGAGAACGACGTTCGCGGATTCGACTGGTTCACGATCACGCCGATTGCGTATCTGCCGAGCAGCGCCGCTCAAAACGGAGGCGCGGGCATTTCGGTCCTGAATCCGGACGGCTCAGTGCGCACGCAAAAGTCTCTGGTGAACGGCGTTCTGACGCCTACGAATGTGACGATGAATGCGCCGATCTATCAGATCACAACGCCGGGCGGCGATACGACGGGCTGGTTCAACTTCGAGTACCGAATTCCGATTTTTGGCCCTGTGACGCTTGCGCCGTTCGTCGACCTTGGCGTCAACCGCATCAGTTTCACGAATCAGCTGACAGTGAACCCGGGCCAGATCGCGGCGCTGAACGCGCAATTCCCGGAAGCGAACTTTTCGCGGAAGGTGCAGATTGCGCCGGGCTCGCAAATTCCGCGCATGTCCACCGGTCTCGAGATTCAGGTGGTGCTGCCCATCGTGCAGGCGCCGTTCCGGGTGTACTGGGCCTATAATCCACTGCGTCTCGCGCAGAATCTGCAGCCACCGATTGTCTTCGACCGGACGATGTTTCCGAACTCCGCCACGTTCACCAACGCGGTCAACACGTATTCGCCGGTGTTCCCCGATTGGGAGCCCGCCAGTGTTTTCCGGTTCACAATCGGAAGAACATTCTAGAATTGAGTTATTTTGAGGAGCGTTTCAATCTTGAGAAGTAAATTGTTCATTGCCTCCGTGGTCGCCGCGGCGGCGAGTATGGCGTGGGCGCAATCGCCGAAGATCGCCGTTATCGACATGCAGGGCGCGCTGCTGCAGACCAGAGACGGGCAGAAGGCCGCCGCGCAGCTGAAGACGCAGTTCTCTCCAAAAGAGCAGGAACTGCAGAAGCGCAACGCCGATATTCAGGCGAAGCAGGAGCAGTACCGAAAAACCGAGAATACGATGAGCGCCGACGCGAAGGCGGCCGCCCAGCGCGATATCGACGCGCTGCAGCGGAATCTTCAGCGCGACGCTCAGGATGCCAGGCAGGACTTCGAAGAAGCGCAGAACAAGCTGATGGGCGGCCTGCTGCAGAAAATGCAGCAGGTACTGAACGCTTACGCGAATCAGAACCAGATCACGATGATCTTCGATATCAGCGCCCAGCCGAACAACCTTCTGTATGCGGACAAGGCGACCAATATCACGGCGGCCATCATCGCCATGTATGACAAAAACGATTCGGTAACGCCGACGGCGCCGCCGGCAAGACCGGCAACGGGCGGGGCCGCGGCCCACCGGCCTTCGACGGGGGCTTCTTCACCGAAATGAGTCCGGCAGAAATCGAGCTTGCTCATCGCAACCTTGCGCATCGCAATAAGGAGTAGCAGGTGAAAAGCACAGGAGTTTCGCGTATTCTGGCCGCGGGTCTGCTGCTGGCTGGCGTAGTTTCAGCGCAGATCACGACGACTCAGAAGATCGGCGTGATCGACATGCAGGCGGCCATGACGACGACGAAAGACGGGCAGAGAGCCGCGGCCGATCTGCGGGCGAAGTACTCGCCGAAGCAGCAGGACATCCAGCAGATGCAGAACGAGATTCAGCAGAAGCAGGAGCAGTACCGGCGCGCGGAGAACACGATGAGCGATGAAGCCAAGCAGAAGATGGCGGCCGACATCGATCGTCTGCAGAAGAATCTCGAACGGGACACTCAGGATGCCGAGCAGGACATGAACCAGGACCAGCAGCGCATTGTTCAGGGCCTGAGTGGCAAGATGATGAAAATCGTGACGAGATACGCGCAGGAGCACCAGTTCCAGCTCGTCTTCGATGTGGCCGGGCAGCCGAACAATATCTTCTTTGCGTCGAATACGATCGACATCACCCGGGAGATCATCGCTCTGTACGATCAGGAATATCCTGGAACGAGCCCGACCTCGAGCCTTTCAACGCCATCGAAGCCAGCCTCCGCTCCCGGAGCGACGCGCGGCGCGGCGGCAGCGACGGCAAACGCGAACCCGAAGCAGCCCTGAAACCGGAGCAGGCTGGAAGCCGTACATTTCTTTGCCGCCGGTGCTAATCTGAAGGCGGCGGTGAGCTTATGAAACGGCTGTTCGCCTTACTAGCCTCGGTGGCGGCTGCAACCGCAATGGCCCAGACGCGGCCCGGAACGGCTCCCACTCGTCCTCTGGCAAATCCGTTCGGATTGAGTTCTGCGATAGCCGGTCAGTCCCGCCCGCTCGGCGGCATCCCGGCTTACGGCAACCGCGGACGTGGACGTTTCGACCGCAACGGGGGCCATGGATATGGCGGATACGGCGCGGGCGTGTACGGGTATTCGACTTACATTCCAGGCTACTGGGATTCATTTGGCGATACCGGCGCGAGCGGGCCATATTCGTCCTATGTGCCGTATTCCGATGTCGCTCCTCCGCAACCACTTGCGCTTCCATCTCCCGGCGCACCGCCGATTCCCCCGGCGCCGCCAACGGTAATCATCAATCAGTATTACGGCTATCCGCCGCCGGGCCCCGGACCGAACGGTCCGGACCAGCCCGAGGGAGCGGCGCTGAATCCCGGAGCTCCGCTCAGCCAGCCCGATAACTACTATCTGATCGTCTATAAGGACCACTCCATCCATGCCGCGCTGGCGTACTGGCAGGAAGGCAGCACTCTGCATTACGTGACCACGGACAATGTCCACAATCAGATTTCAGTCGATCTGGTGGACATCGCGGAGAGCACCAGGCTCAACAGCGATCACAAGGCGCCGTTTTCGATTACAGCCAGGTAGGTGGAAATGAACAGTTCGTCGCCTTCGAGGAAGTCGAACTCCGGAAGGCGGCGCGGTTCGATCCATTCGATGCGGTCGAAGATGTGATTGCGGATTTCGCCTCGCCATTTTGTGACCGCGAAGAAAACAAGCAGAATCGGTTTTCCCCCCGGATAGGCGAATTCATAGGCGGAGATCTCCGGACCGCATTCGGATTGGATCCCAAGTTCTTCGCGGAGTTCGCGAACCAGCGCATCGCGAGGCGTTTCGCCGGGCTCCACTTTGCCGCCCGGGAATTCCCACTTGAGGGCGTGGTTCTGGTCCGCGCGGCGGCGGCATACAAGGATGCGTCCATCGCGTTCGAGAATTCCAGCGGCTACCGTTCTCATCGAATCACCCGGTTTAGAATCGAATCACTGAATCGGGCCGGAAAAAAACAAAGGGATGAGCCCCACTCTCATCGATCATTTTCAGAATCCCCGAAATGTCGGCCAGTTCGAGCCGCCCGCCATCACCGTAGAGGCGTCCAACCCGGTTTGTGGCGACATCCTGAGGCTCTCAGTCCTAGTAGATGACGGGCGCGTGAAGGATGCGCGTTACAAAGTCCGTGGCTGTGCGGCATCGATTGCGGCAGGTTCGGTACTAACGGAACTGGTAATAGGAAGGACCGGACCGGAACTGCGCGGCATCACGCGCGACCAGGTGGATGAGGCTGTCGGCGGGCTCTCGAACGAGTCGAAACACGCGGCGGCGCTCTGCGTGGACGCCGTGCGGGCACTGGCTGCCCGGCTGGTCTGAAGCGTGACTCAGAAGCTGGCCTGACTCAACCTGCGATTCAGCAGATCCAGCGCCATCTGAGCCGCGAACGCGCGAACGCGGACACGGTCCGGGGCAGGCCAGACGCGATGCACGACCTGTGTATCGCGGGGCGATGCTATAGCGACGTAAAAGGCGCCGGCGGGAGACTCGGAACCGTCCGTCGTGGGGCCGGCGTTGCCGGTGATGGCGATTGAGTATGTGGCGCCGGCGCGGCGGCGCGCGCCGATGGCCATGGCCTCCGCCGTTTCCCGGCTTACGGGGCCGAATTCACGGAGGAGATCTTCGGGAACTCCGAGCAGCTCCGTCTTCAGTCGGCGTGAATAGGTGACGAAACCGCCCAGAAAGTATTCGGAGCTTCCCGGCACCAGCGATATCCTGTCGGCGAGTCCGCCGCCCGTGGCGCTTTCGGCAACCGCCAGCGTGGCGTGGCGCTGTTTCAGCTTGTGGCCGATGACGACTTCGAGCGGATCGCCGTTCCGAGAATAGATGCGGTCGCCCAGCGCGGCGTCAATCTGCGATCCGACTTCGGCGAGGAGCGCCTCGGCTTCCATCGCCGACGGGCAGCGTGCCCTCAGGTGCACCTGCATATCTCCGTTGTGCGCCAGCACCGTCGTCGCGGGATTTTCGTAGCGCTTGTATATGGGGGCGATCGTCTGGTCGAGCTCGGATTCGGACATTCCCGAGATGCGCAGAATCAGCGTTCGTATGGCAAGGGAGGGAACGATTCGGGAAAGCCGCGGCATACATTGCCGCTCAAACATGTGCTTCAGTTCGTGCGGCGGTCCGGGCAGGATGATAATGAACCGGCCGTCCTGCTCGATCCACTGGCCGGGGGCGGTGCCGCGCTCGTTTGCAAGCACATGCGCGCCTTCGATCACCATCGCCTGGCGGCGGTTGATTTCCGGCATCACGCGGTTCATGGCCCGGAAGCGCTGCTCGATGCCGGAAAGGATCTCCGGATGAAGATTCTGACGGCGGTCGATGGCCATGGCGACCGCATCCCGCGTGACATCGTCTTCGGTCGGCCCAAGGCCGCCGGAAATGATGATCAGCCGCACGTTGGCGAGCGCGCGGCGAACGGCGGTGGCCAGACGTTCCCGATCATCGCCGATCACGTGTTTCGCCGTGACCTCGATTCCGAGATCGTTCAGCTGGGCCGTGAGAAAGAGCGAATTGGTATCGACCCGCTCGGGGGTGAGCATCTCCGAGCCGACCGCAATGATCTCTGAATCCATTTCGCAGGTTTACGGCTGGAATCCGCGCACGCCGACGTCCACGCGATGGATCGCGCTGGTGGTAGCGACGATCATGGCGCGGGAAGGTGAAAACGCCAGTCCGACGATACCCGGTCCGGCGAGGAAGTGCTCCACCGATTGATCCTGCCGGATGCGAACCACACCCTTTTTGCCCATCCACGAAGCCGCCACATAGAGATTGCCATCCGCATCGAAGGCCATGCCCTGCGGGCGGCCGAGGCCGCGGTAGAACGTCTCGACATCGCCATTTTTGGCGATGCGATAGAGCGAATCGAAGCTTGACGTCGTCGGTCCCGAAACGTAGAGGTGGTGGTCCGGGCCCCAGGCGAGGTGATACGCGGAAATCGACGGTTCGAGCGTGGCGAAAACATAGATCTGGCGGGAGGGGCTGATCTTGAAAATCGTGCCGCTGCGGTCGCCGACATAGAGATTGTTTTCCTCGTCGAACGCAATTCCGGTAGCGACGCCCATACCTTCCACGAACACCGACATGTTGCCGGTCGGAGTCACCTGATACACCATGCCGTCGAAGCGGCTTGAAACGTAAATCAGATCGTCGCGGCCGATCGCGATGCCGGTGGCGTTCATCAGGTCGTTGACGAACGGCCGCATGCTGAAATTCAGATCGATGCGATAAACCGCGACCGGGACCTTCTGGCCGCGGGAACCGCTGAAAGTCGTATAAATGTTGCCGAGGGAATCGATGGCCGGATTGGCGACCGGGTGCAGATTGTCTGCGATCTGAAGCCCGATATCGCAACTCCAGACGTCGCTTCTCATGGGGCCGTTGTCGATGACCAGTTCACCCGCCGAAGCGCCTTCGGGAACCTTTACGACAACAAAAGAATCGGACCCCACGACGACGGGCGCGGCGACCTGATCGATGGTGACGTGAGGCCGTTCGAGCGCCGCCAGAGCCTTGCCGCGAATGTATAATTCGCCACCTGTAATGGCGGCTTCCGGCCACACCTGGACTATCTGCGGCTTGCCGTTCGAATCTTTGCGGAGAGCCATTGTCAATAGAGAGTAAACCACCCCAGTATGAATAAGACAAGTGCGCCGTAAGCCCCGGCCATCATGTCGTCCAGCACGATCCCCGAGCCGCCCGGCACCCTTTCGATGAGACGGATTGGAGGCGGTTTCAGGATGTCAAAAAAACGAAAAAGCACGAAGGCAAATACAAAGGTTCGCCAGTTGAAGCGAAGCGCGCCCGCCAGCGTCAGCCACTGCCCGGCGACCTCGTCCACGACGATAAACCCCGGATCTCTCTTGCCGGATTGCCCGGAAACGATAGTGGCGCTGGCGACTGCGGGGTACAGTAAGGCGAATGAGAGCACGAGAAAGTGCAAATTCCCGAAGCCCGCCCGGGCCAGCAGCCAGGCGATCGCAATCGCGGCGATCGAGCCCACCGTGCCCGGAGCCACCGGCGAATACCCACATCCGAACCACGTTGCGAGCCACCACGCCGCCTTACCGCGCATGCGGTTCCGGATTACTCTTCAGATTCGTCGTCATCGGCATTCGACTGCGCGGGGGTCGAGATTACGTATTTGCCTGAAGCCCAGTTGCCGAGGTCGATCAGCCGGCAACGGCCGCTGCAGAAAGGCGCCTCGGGACCTGCGGCATCCACCGGTTTCTGGCAAATGGGACATGTCATCTTCTTCCTCGGCGCCCAACGCCGGCCTGTGGCGCCGCGTGGGCTCTCTCCGAAATCCCGCTCAGCGCGCCGGAATCTGCGCGGCCGGCGCGATCTGGATCAGTCCGGGAGGAACCGGCGCCAAAGTGATCATATCGCTTTCCGTCGAGGGAAGCAGGGCGCCGATCAAATCGTAATCGTGCGCCTCGGTCACGCGCAGTCTCCGGATCTGGCCTGGCTTCGGATCGCCGCCTTCGAAGTCGTTGATGAGAACGGCTCCGTCGATCTCCGGAGCCTGAGTCGAAAGCCGCGCCTGCCAGAGCAAATCGGTTTCAGCCGACGGGCCTTCGATCAGCACCGGATATTCGTGCCCCACAGCTTTGCGGTTCTTTGCCCGCGAGATGCGCCGCTGCAAAGCCATCAGGCTGCGCTTGCGGTTGCCAATCGTCCGTCCATCCACCTTGCCGTCAAGTCCGAAGCTCCTGCTGGTGTCTTCATCGGAGTAGGAAAAGACGCCGAGCCGGTCAAACTGCGCGGCTTCAACGAACTGCTTCAGCGTGTGGAAGTCCGCGTCGGTTTCTCCAGGGAATCCCACGATGAAGCTGGTTCGGATCGCCACGCCGGGTATCGTCCGGCGGATCCGCTCGATCAGCTTGAGGAAAATATCGCCCGATGCGCCGCGCTTCATGCGCTTGAGCACGGGCGCGCTCGCATGCTGCAGCGGCATGTCGATGTACTTCACCAGTGAGGGGTGTTCGGCGATGGTGTCGAGCAGCTTTTGCGTGACGCGATTCGGGTAGGCGTAGAGAAACCGGATCCATTTTTCGCGTTCGGTTTCGATCTGCGCGAGGCGCACGAGAAGTTCGGCAAGACCCTCCCTGATGCCGAAATCTTCGCCGTAACAAGTGGTGTCCTGGCCGATCAGATTGATCTCGCGGACTCCCTGCTCAAACAGCCGCCGCGCTTCCGCGATGACAGATTCGAACCGCCGGCTGCGGAAGTTCCCACGATACTGCGGGATTACGCAGAAGGTGCAGGGGTGATCACAGCCTTCAGCGATCTTCAGATACGCGAAGTGCCGCGGCGTGGACAGCATGCGCGGCGTCAGATCGTGGTAGAGATAAGGCGCGGCGCCGGCGCTGGATTCGGCTTCAACGCCTTCGCAGATATCCGCGATGCGCTCGATCTCGTTGGTGCCGATCAGGGCATCGACTTCCGGCAGATCTTTCCGGATGTCGCCGCGATACCGTTCCACGAGGCAGCCGGCAACCACGAGTCTCTTCGCCTGGCCGACCTTCTTGTATTCGGCCATTTCGAGAATCGTATCGACGGATTCCTGCTTGGCGGGATCGATGAAGCTGCAGGTATTCACGACGATGACCTCGGCTTCGCCGGGGTTCGCCGTCAGCTCATGGCCACGCGCCGCAAGCTGGCCCATCATGACTTCACTGTCCACGAGATTCTTCGGACAGCCGAGACTTACAAAGCCAACTTTCAAAGGGATGTCTTATTTTATCAGGTGCGTGAGCTGCGGATCGTCAGGGAGCACGGCATCGGGATCGCGCCGCTCACGGAATCCGCGGAAGCTGTTCACCGTCTGCGCGCGAGATAATCGATTCAGATGCGCCGCGTTTTACCACTTCTTCTTTCCATCGCCGCCGCAGGATTCGCGCAGACGCCCAAGGATGTCCGCCAGACCGCGAAACAGGGGCCGAACGCAATCCCAACCGTCGCGCAATACCTGAACAGCGGCGACGCCGATACCCGTCTCGAAGCAGTCAGGCAGTTGATCAATCTGGGCGGCCCGCAAACCATCGATCCGTTGATCCGCGCCACCCGGGATTCTGACCCGGAGATTCAGATTCGCGCAACCGACGGTCTCGTGAATTACTATCTGCCGGGGTACGTGAAGCAGGGGTTCGGGTCGTCCCTTTCCCGCATGGGCGACGCCGTGAAGGCGCGGTTCAACAACACCAACGACCAGACGATCGATGGGTTTGTCATCGTGAAGCCGGAGGTGATTTCCGCTATCGGCGCGCTGGCGCGCGGCGGCGTGAACATGAACGTGCGGGCGAATGCCTGCCGCGCCATCGGCATTCTTCGCGGTCAGGCCGCGATACCGGATCTGCTTGCCGCGCTGAATACCAAAGACAACACAGTGATGGTGGAAGCGCTGGTCGCGATCGAGAAGATTCGCGATCCGTCCGTGGGCCCGAAGATCACGTATCTGTTGCGGGATCTGGATGACCGGGTGCAGGCGACCGCGATCGACACGGCGGGCGTGCTGCGCGATAAGGAAGGCCTGCCCACGCTGCGCGACATTGTGAATCATCCGAGAAACAAGAGGGCGGAACGTGAGGCGCTGGCGGCCATCGCGCTCATGCCGGAAGCGCAGGATCGCGCACTTCTCTCGCGCTATATCGAAGCGAAAGATGACAAAATGCGCGCCGCCGCGGCCGAGGGGCTTGGCCGGATTGACGATCCCG
This sequence comes from Bryobacterales bacterium, assembly GCA_027450225.1. Classification (GTDB taxonomy): domain Bacteria; phylum Acidobacteriota; class Terriglobia; order Bryobacterales; family Bryobacteraceae; genus BOG-234. The sequence continues at coordinate 12,703 of DAIDJK010000272.1, forward strand.
CGGACATTCCGGTCCTCGAAAAAATCTGGAACGCGGAGGATGAGAAGATGCTGCCGCGTCTGGCGTCGGCGTTCGGTCTGGTGATGCAAGGCAAGCTGGATACGAGCCAGGATGCTCCTCTGCGTTATCTCATCAACACGCTCAATCAGGCGTCGTATCACGACGTCGCCTATGCCTATCTGGTGGAAGCCGCCCGCCGGCCCCAGGTGCGCGCGGCGCTCTACCAGCCGATGGTGGAGGGATCTCGCGACGAGAAAATTTACCTCGCGCGCGTGTTTGCCCTCAGCGGTGATCAGGCAGCGGTGCCGTACGTGGACAAGATCAGCAGGGACAACGATCCGGATGTGTCGAGCGAAGGATTGCGGGCGCTGCGCAGCCTGAAAGCGCGGCTCGGGATTTAAGGAAGGTAAAGAAAAGCGGCGCGAGCGCCAGGCCCGCGCCGCCGGGAATCCGGGAAAACGAACTACTTCGCTTTCTTCTGTTTCTGCTGGCCGACGCGAACCTTGTTCATTGCCACTTTCGCTTCCTTGAAAGCTTTGTGGTCGTGACGCGCTACGGCGTCAGCGAGGAAAGAGTCCACGTTGGCGTCTTTCGGCAGAACTGCCATCACAGTGAAGTTTTCGTTGCACTGCGGGCAGAACGGCCGGAACCGCTTCACGTTGGGAATTGCCATATCCTCTCTATTTTAGCCGATCGTGCGGCGAATTTCGACTCCCGGGCCGCGGCCCTGCCCGCAAACGGGGACGGCGGGGGGCTCTGCGCGCCCATCGAGCGGCCACTGTAATGCGGCGCGCGCCGCTCCGCCAAACCCGAACCGGAGCAGCCGGTCGCGGCGGATTCCCGCGATTTACTTTCGCTTTGTTAACCTGAAGGCAGAGTGAACGTGGACAACGACATCCGATCCGAAGGCGTATCACAGGCCGATACGGAATCGCAGGCGGGTGGGGCCGCGGACAACCGCGAACTCGACCAGCTGCGAATTGAGCGCGATGGCCTTCGCGTGGAAAGAGACGAACTGAAAGAACTGCTGCTGCGGCGGCAGGCCGAATTCGACAATTTTCGCAAACGAACCGAACGCGAGCGCTCTGAATACGTGCAATATGCCGGCATGGAGATCGTGAAGGACATGCTGCCTGTCCTTGACGATTTCGAGCGCGCGCTCAAAGCCGAATCGAGCAGCCCGGAATATGCGAAGGGCGTCGAAATGATCTACCAGCGCATGGCGGATTCGCTGAAAAAGCTCGGTCTCGAAGCCATCGAGACCACCGGCGCGCAATTCGATCCCCACCTCCATCAGGCGATCGAGCGCGTGGAGACGAAAGGCGCGGCGGACGGGGCAATCCTCGGCGAGTTCCAGCGTGGGTATCATTTCAAAGGGAGATTGCTGCGGCCTTCCATGGTGAAGGTGGCGGTGCGCCCTTAACGGCCCGCGCATCATCTCTAAAGACTAGTCATGCCCGTGACGAAACGCGATTACTATGAGGTGCTGGGCGTCTCGCGGTCGGCGAGCGAAACCGAGCTGAAGGCGGCATACCGGAAACTCGCCCTGCAATATCACCCGGACCGCAATCCGGGCGACAAGGAAGCCGAAGAGAAGTTTAAAGAGGCGGCCGAAGCCTATGGCGTCCTCTGTGACGGACAGAAACGCGCCGCCTACGATGCGTACGGACATCAGGGCCTCTCCGGCATGGGTGGCGGCGGCTTTGATCCGTCGCAAATGGACCTCGGCGACATCCTGAGCCAGGTGTTCGGCTTCGGAGATATCTTCGGCGGCCGCGGCTCGCAGCGGAATCGGCCGATGAAGGGCGACGACCTCCGGTACGATCTTACGCTGACCTTCGAAGAGGCTGTTTTCGGCAAAACGGTCGATATTCAGGTGCCGAAAATGGTCGCCTGCGATCATTGCGGCGGCAAGGGCGCGGAGCCGGGTTCAGGAACCATCACTTGTCCCGCCTGCCATGGGCGCGGCGAGCAGATTTACTCGCAGGGATTTCTGTCCGTGCGCCGCACGTGTTCGCATTGCGGCGGGGCCGGGCAGATCATCAAGCAGGTGTGCCGTGAGTGCCGCGGCGAGGGGTACCGGCACGTCAACAAAAAGCTGAAGGTGAACATTCCGGCCGGAATTGCGGATGGCAATCGCCTGCGCGTGGCTGGCGAAGGCCAGCCCGGGGCGAACGGCGGCCCCAACGGCGATCTTTACATCTTCTTCGGCGTCAGGGAGCATCCGGTCTTTGAACGGCACGAGAACGATCTTCACTGCACCGTACCCATCAACATCACGCAGGCTGCTCTTGGCGACACCATCGACGTGCCATCGCTCGAAGGCCCGAAAAAGCTCGAAGTGCCGGAGGGCACGCAACACGGCACGGAACTGCGGTTGCGCGGCATCGGGGTTCCCGAAGTACAGGGACGAGGCCGCGGCGATCTGGTGGTGCACATCGCCGTAAAGATTCCGTCAAAGCTGAGCCGCGAACAGCGCAAACTGTTCGAGCAGCTCGCCGAAACGCTGCCCGTCAACAATGAACCTCACGAAAAGGGTCTGCTCGACAAGGTCAAAGACTATTTCATGTAAATCCGCGGCCAGTGACAACGCCGCATACGGAAAGGGCCGGGGGATCAAACCCCCGGCCTTTTTTGTCAATGCGCCTTACATTGTAAAAGGCTGTGATGTTCGCCGGCAGCCGGTAACAAGCCGGGCCCGCATTTCGTTCCTTCATATGTAAGGCAGCGCGAGACGCGAAAAAGCCGAGCGCACCGCCGTTTCAAACGAAGAATAGAAAAGGTGAACGAAATGAAAAACGCCCTTCAGCGCTTTGGATATACGTGTGTCGCCGCGATGATCGCGGCAGGAATTACCGGTACCGTGCTTGTGCAGAACATGCAAGCCCAGCCTCTGAACCTCATCAGCGTCACTCTGCCGCAGGACGTGACCATCGGCTCGAGCGTACTGCCCGCGGGCAATTACACCATCCAGGACATCGATCCGGCTTCCGGCAATCATCTGTTCGTTTTCCGCGGTGAAAACAAAACCGTAGTGGTCCCCGGAGCAACCGTCGAATCGCTCGAGAGCGCCAAAACCGCCGTTGTGCTGACGAGAACCGGTTCTGCCGCCCGGCTCGACAAGCTGGTGATCGAAGGCTCCTCGATCGGATACGATTTCGCCGGCTCGACGTCCGCGCGGAACTGATCCTTAAAACGGTTCCTGGTGGGAAGCTGCGGTGAGCGGACGAGGAATCGTCCGCTTTTTTATTTTTTTGAGTGAATATTTCCATTAACCCGCACTATGGGTAAAGAACCGGTTATTCGCGGGCTTTTACAATGGAGCACACCCAGGAAGACGACGAACTCACGGGCATCTACGGCCAGTTTTTCGGAGAGGATGGGCAGGCGCGCACGGAAGCGCCGATTCCCATTGCGAAACTCGTCCAACTCTTCCGAACTTCGGACCCGCGCATCCGTTCCAAAGTGGCGCGTATGGTCGGCCGGTACAGCCAATATCAGTCATTTGTAGCGCGCCGCCTGCAGGAGGACGATCCGCGGGTTCGCGCCAATGCGATCGAGTCACTCTGGGGCGTGGATACGGAAGTGGCGAGACGCTTCCTCGAAACGGCGGTGGCCGATGCGCACCATCGCGCTCGCGCCAACGCTATTTATGGTCTTTACCTGCTTGGCAATCCGAGTTCGATTCCGCTGCTCGTCAAGCAGTCCAACCACCCTTCTCCCCTGTTTCGCGCCGCGGCGCTCTGGGTAGTCACCCAGACGGCCGATCCCCGCTTCCTGGGACTGGCGAACGCGCTGAGCGCGGATTCCGACGAATCGGTGCGGCGCAACGCTGCGACCGCGGCGACACGCATCCAGGAACGCATGGAAGCCGAACGCCGCAAACCCTCTTTTCGCATGCGGATTCTGCGCGCGCGCGGCCCGGATCCGGAATGGCGAACCGTGCGGATGCTGCTGCCGAGGGAGGTTTCCAACGGCGCGAAGGGCACCGATTTCATCATTGAAGAGAACGGCTACCAGGTGCACCGCTTCGAGGTGAGCCGAATGAATATCCGGCACCCGCTCCGGGTCGGAATCGCGGTTCCCGAAGCGCGGCCCAATTCGACCTGGGTCGCCTCGGCGGAGACCGCCATAAAGCCGTGGCTGACCGCCGGTTCGAGCAAAGACGCCTTCTCGATCTTTCGTTACAGCCCCGGCGCGAACCGCCCGACTTATACGGCGAAAGGGCTGCGAGCCGTTTTTGCCACCCGTCCCGATATCGTGGCCGACCAGCTTGCGATGCAGGTGCCATCGGGCGACCTGAGCGAAGCGGTTACCGAACTCGCCGGAGGACTCTCCGTTCTGGACGTGGAACGCGGACTGATTGTATTCGCCGAAATCGCTCCCGGCGCTGACGCAACGTGGCTCGCCGTTCCCTCGGATCTGGTGCTTACGTTGCGCTCAAACAACGTTCCGGTGCACGCCGTCGTCTCCGGGGCGGCGCCGGGTTCGGCGCTCGAAGCGACTTGCGCCAAACTTGGCGGGGTCTACGAATGCGCCGATACCCCGGAGGGCATTGCAGCATCCTGTTCCACTATTTTCAACAGCTTTTCCGACCGCTATGAGGTTCGTTACGTGTCGGAGAAGCATGCCGATCCGGGGGCAACCGTGAAAGTCACCGTTTACTCACCGGCGGGATGGGCTGAGCAGACAGCCGTGCTTCTCTGAGCACCATGCGGCGAAGAGGTACGGACTTGCGCTGCCGTATTCACGCGCGCTAACATCGGTTTTCCCCTTTTATTCGCATGCCAAATCAGGCCAGAAGGATTCTTGCCGTGATGACCGATCTGTATTTTGTGGTCAAAATCAACGATATGGCGAAAAAGTTCGGCATGGTGGTCGAAACCGTCAAGGACAAAGAGACGGCGCTCGAGAAGATTCAATCGAAACCCTCGCTCGTAATTTTCGACCTGAATTATGAGGCGGCCGATCCTGTTTCCATCATCCGCGCGATCAAAAGCGACCCGGAAACGAAGCGGATCAGCACAATTGGCTTCGTTTCTCATGTCCAGACCGATCTCAAGCTGAAAGCGCAGGAAAGCGGATGCGATATGGTGGTGGCGCGCTCGGTATTTGCGCAGAATCTGCCGCAGATCCTGAAGCGTCACGCCACCATCGAGACGGCTTCGCGCAACTGATTCAGTTTCGATTTTGCCGCGCCGGAATCGATCGAGTCCGCGGCGATCCGCATGGCGTCGCGCGGGTACTTTGCCCGGTTGGCGACCATCAGCGCCAGAGCGGCATTCAACAAAACGATGTCGCGAGAGGCGCCGCGGCGCCCTTCAAGCACTTCTTCCGCAATCTCGCGGTTCCGGTTCACATCTCCCCCGCCGATCGCTTCGAGAGGATGGCGTGACAGGCCGAAATCCTCCGGCTTCACAGTAATCCGTTCCACCGCGCCGCCTTCCACGCGGAATGCCGTTGAGGGCGCTGTCACGGTCAGTTCTCCCAATCCGTCCGAGCCGTGAACAACGCAGGCGCGTTCAATCCCAAGCCGCGCAAGCGCCCCCGCGATCTTTTCGGCGGCGTCGTCTGACCACGTTCCCGCCACCTGCATCTCCGCCCGCGCCGGATTGGTCAACGGACCCAGATAGTTGAACAACGTCCGCATCTTCAGTTCCAGCCGAACGGGCTGCACATTCTTTGTTGCCTGATGAAATGCGGGCGCGAAAAGAAATCCGATGCCGGCGTTGCGGATCGCGCGCGCTACTTCTTCCGGCGTCAGCATAGTTCGCACGCCGAGTGCTTCAAGCAGGTCCGCGCTGCCGCAGCGGCTCGAAATCGAGCGGTTTCCGTGTTTCGCCACGCGCACGCCGGCGCCCGCGACCACGAATGCCGACACGGTCGAGATGTTGAATGCGGACTTGTTGTTCGCGCCCGTGCCGCAGGTATCGAGCACCGGCCGGCATTCCACGTCGAGCGGTACCGGCGTTGCCACGGCCCGCATGGCGCGCGCGAAGCCGGTCAGTTCCTCGACGGTTTCGCCTTTGATTCTGAGCGCCGTGAGGAATGCGGCCGTCAGCACGGGCGTGGATTCGCCGGCGAGCAGCGCCCTCATCGCGTTTTCGGCTTCGCGTTCGTTCAGGGAACGGCCATCCACAACGGCGTGGAGCAGGTCGAGGGTCATGATAAAGTCAGGAATTCGGGCGGCGACGGCGCGGCCCGGGTAACTCTCAGCATAGTCCACATGAAAATTCACGAGTATCAGGCCAAGTCCATTCTGGCCAAATACAACGTCCCTGTGCCCCGGGGAGAAGTGGCTTTTACGGTGGCGGAGGCCGAAGCGGCCGCGAAGAAGATCGGCGGAAGCGTCGTGGTGAAGGCGCAAATTCATGCCGGTGGACGGGGGAAGGGAGGCGGCGTCAAGATCGCCAAAACTGCGGAAGAAGCGGTCGCGATTGCCGAAAAAATGCTGGGCATGACGCTGGTGACGCACCAGACCGGCCCGGAAGGCCGTCTCGTGCAGCGGCTTCTGATCGAAGAGACGTTGCCCATCGATCGCGAACTTTATCTCGGGCTGGTGCTCGATCGCGCGGTCGGCAAAATGGTTTTCATGGCTTCAGCCGCGGGCGGCATGGAGATCGAGGAAGTGGCGGCGAAAACGCCTGAACTGATCCTCAAGGAACAGATGGACCCCGGGCTTGGGCTGCTGCCCTTTCAGGCCCGCAAAATGGCTTTCGGAATCGGCATTCCCGCGCCGGCGGTCAACGGAGCTGTAGCCGCCATGCTGGCGCTCTCAAAGGCCTGCAGCGAAATGGACGCCTCGCTCGCCGAGATCAATCCGTTCATTCTCACCAAAGACAACCGGGTGTATGCGCTCGACGCGAAGATCAACTTCGATGACAACGCGCTCTTCCGCCACAAGGAACTGATCGAGTTCCGCGATCTGAATGAAGAAGATCCGCTCGAAGTGGAAGCTTCGAAATTCGGCCTGAATTACATCAAGCTGGACGGCAACATCGCGTGCATGGTGAACGGCGCGGGGCTCGCCATGGCGACCATGGACATCATCAAATACGCGGGCGGAAGCCCGGCGAACTTCCTCGATGTGGGCGGCGGCGCCAATGCCGACCAGGTGAAGAACGCGTTTCGGATCCTCCTGTCGGATGCGAACGTGAAGGCAGTGCTAATCAACATTTTCGGCGGAATTCTGCGGTGCGACACTCTCTCCAATGGCGTGGTTGCCGCCGCGCGTGACCTTGGAATCGCGGTGCCTGTCGTTATCCGGATGGAAGGAACCAACGTGGAAGCGGGTCGCGAGATTCTGGAAAATTCAGGGTTCAACTTCACTGTGGCGGAGGGCATGAAAGACGCCGCCGAGAAGGTTGTCGCGCTCGCGGGAGGCCGGCAGTGAGCGTGCTGGTCGATCAATCGACGCGCCTGATGGTGCAGGGCTTCACCGGCCGGGAAGGCACCTTTCACGCGCAGCAGGCGATTGCCTACGGGACGCACGTGGTCGGCGGGCAAACGCCTGGCAAGGGCGGCCAAACGCATCTCGATCGCCCGGTATTCAATACCGTTGCCGAGTGCGTGCGCGAAACGGGAGCGAATGCGACGGTGATCTTCGTCCCGCCTCCGTTCGCGGCAGACGCCATCATGGAAGCCGCCGATTCCGGTATCCCGCTGATCGTTTGCATCACCGAAGGCATCCCGGTGAACGATATGGCGCGCGCCTGGGAGTTCCTCAAAGGCAAAAAGTCGCGGCTGATCGGTCCCAATTGTCCGGGCATCATTTCGCCGGGCAAATGCAAGATCGGCATCATGCCGGGCCACATTCACAAGGAAGGCCATGTCGGCGTAGTATCGCGCTCGGGCACTCTGACTTATGAAGCGGTGGGCCAGTTGACGACACTCGGCATCGGACAATCCACCTGCATCGGCATCGGCGGCGACCCGATCATCGGCACCACGTTCCTCGACGCGATTCGCATGTTCGAGGAAGATCCCGACACGCACGCCATCATCATGATCGGCGAAATCGGCGGAAACGCGGAAGAGACGGCGGCGGAATACATCGGCAGGCACGTACGCAAGCCGGTGGTGGGTTTCATCGCCGGCCAGACCGCTCCGCCGGGACGCCGCATGGGCCACGCCGGCGCGATAATTTCCGGCGGCTCGGGCGCGGCATCGGACAAGATCAAAGCCATGGAAGCGGCGGGAATCGCCGTCTGCCCATCTCCCGCGCTGATGGGTGAAAAGATCAAAGAACGGCTTTCAAAAGGTTAATGCCTCAAAAAACTTTCTCCATCATCAAACCGGACGCCGTTGCGTCGGGCAAAGCCGGAAAAATACTGGCGCTTCTCGAAGAGAACGGATTCCGCATCGTAGCGGCGCGCATGGTGCGCCTGAGCCAGCGGCAGGCGGAAGGCTTTTACGCCGTACATCGGGAGCGGCCGTTCTTCGGGAGTCTGGTCAAATTTATGACCGAAGGGCCGGTTATCGTGATGGCGCTCGAGCGCGAAGACGCGGTGAAGAAACTGCGCGAAGTGATGGGCGCGACCAATCCGGCCAACGCCGCCGAGGGCACCATCCGCAAACTCTATGCCGAGAGCATCGAGCGGAACGCGATCCACGGATCGGATGCGCCCGAAACCGCCGAGCAGGAACTGAAGTACTTCTTCAATACCCAGGAACTCGAGCAGTTGTAGTCCGCTGGTGCTTTCAGCCGGCTCGGATTACGTTGCTGACGCTGACAAATGTCGCGTTCACGCAGCCAGTCGAAAAGAACGTGATTCCGGCAGCGTTCATTCAAACGGGGTTCTGTGCTGCTAAAACGCCTGGGTCCACCCGCCACTTTCAATTTTACGTACTTAAATCAACAAAATCCAGAAGCTCGTAGTTGAGTTCGAGGCTCGCCCATGCTAAGCGGGAGGGGGTGCCATGGCTCGAATCCTCGTTTCTCAAGCCGCGCACGAAGCCAACTTTGTCGCGAGGTTCATAGCGCTACTCACATGGATGACCTGATCAGTCGATTTCCCGGCATGGAAGCACAGCGGTGCGGCGTTTGATAGAAGTCTCACCCGGAACGGGCGTGACAACATGAGCAATTGTCCGGGTTCGTACCGGGCGGGGTATCCTGCGTGCCCCAACGCCCAAATTAGCCCGGGACTGCGAATGAGAACAGGCTGAATATGAAAAGGTCTTTTACCGTTGCTTTGACGATTGCGAGTTCGTTCGCTGTTGTCCTCTGGGCCGCCCGGGTTGCGGCTGCGGACAGCCTCAGGACAGTCTCTTTGGCGGCCCCTCCGCACGGTGGCGAGCCGGTCGGCAGATGGGACTCCAATACGTTTCTTCTGGTCTACCAGCACTCATCGCCCGCGCCCGTGCTGCGAATCTTCGATGAGTCAGGCAGGGAGGCTCAGCAACTCCTTTTTCAAATACCCGGCGCGGACCGCCTTATTGTTCTGAACCACGATTTCGCGCGGAGCGCCGATGGCTACGTCGCCGTAACCGGCTCCGCGCTCGGAAGCAGCCGCAGCGCCGGTTTCCTTATCATTGTTCCGCCCAC
>DAIDJK010000273.1 GCA_027450225.1 Bryobacterales bacterium
ACCAACTGAGCTAGGGTGGCCTTCTGATGGAATGAGCCGCGCCAGGCGGGTGATTCGGCTCTGGCGCGCTACTTCATCGTAGCATCGGAGGCTGCGCCGGAGCCAGATGTTGAACTACCCCGGCGCACCGGGCGCGCTCAGGCGCTGAGGAACGAATAGCCTCTCTCCTGAACGCGATTGGCGGCAACGATTCCGGCCGGCACCATGCGGGCGTTCGGCACCAGATTCGCGACCAGTTCAGCGTTGATCGCGTCCGCATTCCCACCCGTCGCCTGAGCGATGTTGCCGGCGATGTGGCGCGTGGCCATGGAGCAGACTGCGTACCTCACGCCTTGCTTCGAGAGGGAATCCATCGACATGCCGCCAGTGTTACGGGGATTCGTCTTCGCCGGTTTTTCGAGGCCCGCGAGAGATGAGAGCTGCGTTCCATATCTGGCCCATATCGCGTCGTTGAAGCCAAAGGAAGTCGCGTGGTGGCGGACGATGATGATGATTGCGAGATCGCTCTCCTTCAGGCCGTAATCCTTCTGGTTCGACACGATGAAATTGCGCGCGAACAGGATGGCTTCGCCGAGAGAAGCATCGCTCACCGTATCGAAAGCAAGGCGGTGTTTGCCGGGCAGTTCGTCCATCCAGTTGTCCTGTTCGTGGCGAGCCGGCTGCCACGTCGCGGAGCCTGGTGACGTCACCTGAGCGGAGGCGCCGCGACCGAGCGCGAGAGCCGCGACCGCGGCGGCTCCTGCGTTCAGCTTCGTAAGAAAAGAGCGGCGCTCGGTGGATGGCGCGGATTTGATGTCCATAAGGTGTGGGTGAGTCCCGTTGCGCTTCATTTCTCAGGCGCTGAAGCACTGGATTTCTTCAGACTTTTATAGTAAGCCTGAATGGGCGGAAAAGGACCAAACTGATGCTGCCCGACGGGGAAATCGTCAGCATACGGTCCATAACCGGTGTCAATGGGCTTGGCCGATCGGTCCGGAAAATCGCGATCGAGGTTTGCCATGTGCGGCCGCGGCTGCGAGTTGATAAAGGCCGCGACGTCGAACGCCTGATCGTCCGAGAGGTCTGGCTTGCCGAGCGGCATGCGCGCCTTGATGAAGCGCGCTGCGGTAAGAACCCGGTGCATGCCCGCGCCGTCGTTGAAGCTGTCCGGTCCCCAGAGCGGCGGGAAAGCATAACCCTGGATGCGATCCGCGGCGGCCAGCAAACCGAGCCCATCCGAACCATGGCACGGCGCGCAATGACGGTCGAAGATCTGCTTTCCATCGAGAATGTCCGCGGCGCGCGCCGGCGTTTTGAAGGCTGGCGGCTCAGCGGATTTCAGCAGACTCGCGCCCATGGCGGCATTCCGGTCACCCAGCACCCGGATATAAGACGCCATGGCGATCATCTCCGGACTGTTCGCCGGCAGCGGCCTGCCGTTCATGCTGCGCTGCATGCATTCGTTGATACGGTCTTCGATACCGGTGGTGGCGGCCACGCGCGGCGAGAACCGCGGGTAGTGGCGGGTCGCCTGAAGCAGACTGAGCGTTCCAGGCTCCGTACCGGCGCCGAGGTGACAGGAACCGCAGGCCAGCCGGCTGCCAGAGTACCGCTTCGCGGGATCGGCAACATCCGGGCCGAGCAGTTCGGAAGTCTGCGCGATCAAACGCTGGCCATACTCTTCCGTGGCGATGGCTGGCGCGTTCGCCTTCGCAGACGGCCATGGACGCGGCGCCAGCCGCAGTGTTGCCCCGACTGTCACGGCGCCGAGCGCACAGCAGCCGAGCGCCACCACTGCCACGCCGCCCCGTTTTCTGTCCGCTGCGCTACTCATGAACGGGCATTCCGCGTCCGGTCATAGTTTTTCACGTTTTCCTGGAAGCTGAATTTGGGCCGCTCGATGGCGTCGCGCAAACCGGGACGAAACAGCCACGCCACCGAGAAGGCCGCCGCAAGGATGACTGACGCAAATACGACGATGTCCGTAATCATGGCGCGTCCCGGTAAAAACCGCGCACGTAAAAAGCGACGGCGGAGAGTTCAGCTTCGTTCAGCCGCCCGGTCCAGGGCGCCATCTTCGTTCCCGCCACGCCGTTGCGAAGAGCGCGCAGGCTTTCCGCAATGGTGGGTTGCGCGCCGCGGAAATCGGCGGGAGCAACGTTCAGTTCACTCACAGCGGTTCCATCTCCGGCGCCGTGCTCGCCATGGCACTGGATGCAGTTTTTCGAGTAAACACGGGCGCCGAGATCCAGCAAGTCTCGCGGCAGCACGGGCTCGGCCTGCGGCCTGTAGAATGCGCGCGCCGCCGCCGCCAGCGCGGTGCGGCTGGCGGGAGTGAGATCACGCCACGCCGGCATGGCAGTGCCTGCGACGCCGTTCCACAGCACGTAGCTCAGGCGCCCGAGCGAATATCGATGCGCAGCGAGATTTGCCGGGCGGGGACGAAGGCTTTCGGCGCCGGGTCCTTCACCGCCGCCACGCGGTCCGTGGCAGCTCGCGCAATTGTGAGAATAGAGTTCACGTCCCGCCGCAAGGTCTCC
>DAIDJK010000274.1 GCA_027450225.1 Bryobacterales bacterium
GGGCATGCACGCGGCCGATCCGGAGCCGACCGGCGAGATGCGCGTGATGTGGCTGTCGCGCCAGTCGATTCTGCGGGAACTGGAGGCGCTTGGGCCGAAAACAGCCGGCGAATCTCCGGAAATCGCGGCGAAGCGCGCGACGCTGCGGCGGGAAGCGGAACGGCGGTATCAGGTTTACCGGATGCTCGACATGAAGCGGCGCATTCAGCCGGCGGCGATTTTCGCGCCGCGGCCGGAATGCGGAAAACGGGCGAAGATTTCGGCCCTGATTCTGAGCCGGGGAGCTTTCGCGGACCTGACGGGAACGGCAAGGTTCCTGTCGTTCGCGCTGAACGTGACGTTCTGTCTGCTGCTGGCCGGGCTCGGCGCGGCGGCTGCGGGCCATATGGCGGAGGCACAGGCGGCGCAATTGGCGCAGTTTCAGAGCAGCGGCGCAGCAAGCGCCAATGGCCCCAGAATGATGACGGCCAATCTGGAACGGCGCAGGCGCTGAAGGGCGACGCGACCATCGACCAGTCCGCATTGGCATGGTACCATCCGATTGGATGGACATCCGGCCCAGCCTGAGCCCGGCATCGGAAACACCGCTATACCGCCAGCTCGCTGATTACATTCGACATCTGATCGCATCCGGCGGACTCCGCGCGGGCGACCGGCTGCCACCCACGCGCGAGCTGGCCAACCAGATTGGACTGAACCGGACCACCATTTCGGCTGCCTACGCGGCGCTGGAAGCCGAGGGGCTGATCAAGGGCGAAGTGGGGCGCGGGAGTTTCGTATCAAGCGCCGCGGAACCTGGTGCGAAGCATGTGGAGTGGGCCGCCGCGCTGACGCGCATGCCGGCGATGCCCACCCGCCCGACGCTTTCGCGCGAGAGCGTGCGCATCGATTTCACCAGTTCGCGGCCATCGTCGTCACTTTTCCCGCTGGAAGAATTTCAGGGCTGCTGCCGCGAGGTGCTGGAGAGCGCGGAGCTTTCGCGGCTGCTGCAGATCGGCTCGCCGGGCGGATATGAACCGCTGCGGCGCTGGCTGTTCGAAGCGGCGGTGGAACAGGGATACGCGCACGCCTCGGACGGCATTCTGATCACGAACGGATGCCAGCAGGCGATCGATCTGCTGCGGCGGGCGCTGGTGCGGCCGGGAGACAAGGTGGCGGTGGAAGAGCCGGTGTATCCGGGGTTGCGGAACGCGTTTCTGGAATCCGGCGCGGAACTGATGGGCGTGCGGATGACGCGCGAGGGCGTGGATGCGGACGCGCTGCGGGCGGCTCTGGACGGGGGCGCGAGGGTGGTGGTGCTGACGCCATCGTTCCAGAATCCGACCGGCGCGACCATTCCGGAAGCGCGGCGGGAAACGATTGCGGCGATGGCGCGGAATGCGGGCGCGGTGGTGATCGAAAACGATCTTTACACCGGACTGCGCTACCGGGGAAAGGCGGCGCCGCGGCTGAAGGCTTACGACGCGGACGTGATTCTGGCGGGGAGCTTTTCGAAGATCGCGTTTCCGGGGGCGCGCGTGGGCTGGATTATCGGGCCGAAGCCGTTGATTGCGCGGGTGACGGAACTGAAGCAGGTGGCGGATCTGCACACGGACCAGCTTTCGCAGGCGTTTCTGCTGCGATTCGCCGAATCCGGCGCGCTGGCGCGGCATATGGAGCGCGTGGTGGCGGCGGGTCGGGACAAACTGGACGTGCTCGAGCGCGCCTGCGAGCGGCATCTGGCGGGCTGCCGTTATGCGATGCCCGAAGGCGGGATGAATCTCTGGGTGGAACTGCCGGCGGGCCTGGAAGCGGCGGCGTTGCGCACGCTGGCGCAACAGGCGGGGGTGGATTATCTGCCGGGGCGCTACTTCACGGTGTCGCAGCCGCTCGACCAGGCGCTGCGGCTGAGTTTCGCGGGGCTTGAACCCGCACGCATCGAAGAAGGAATAGAAGTTCTGGGAACGCTGATTCGAAAAGCGGGGGCGGCGGGCGATGAGACGCTCGAGCCGGAACCCGCACTGGTTTAGACGAAATCAAAAAGGGGTAGAGGAAGATGTTGCTGAAAGACGAACAGTACCGGCTGAAGGTCGGGCTTGCGGAGATGCTGAAGGGCGGCGTGATCATGGACGTGGTCAACGCCGAACAGGCGGTGATCGCGGAGAAGGCGGGCGCGGCGGCGGTGATGGCGCTCGAACGCGTGCCCGCCGATATTCGCAAGGAAGGCGGCGTGGCGCGGATGTCGCCGGTGAGCAAGATTCGGGAGATTCAGGCCGCGGTATCGATCCCGGTGATGGCGAAGGCGCGCATCGGCCACTTCATGGAGGCGCGGATTCTGGAAGCGCTGGCGGTGGATTACATCGACGAAAGCGAAGTGCTGACGCCGGCCGACGAGGAGCACCACATCGACAAGCGCGATTTCAAAGTTCCGTTCGTGTGCGGGGCGCGCAACCTGGGCGAGGCGCTGCGGCGGATCGCGGAAGGCGCGGCGATGATCCGGACGAAAGGCGAAGCGGGCTCGGGCAACATCGTGGAAGCGGTGCGGCACATCCGGACGATCGTGAAGGAGATGAAGCAGCTGACGGTGCTGGGGCGCGAAGAGCTGGTGCATGAAGCGAAGAACCTGCAGGCGCCGCTCGAAATGGTGGAGTATGTGGCGGCGCACGGCAAGCTCCCGGTGCCGAACTTTTCAGCGGGCGGGATTGCGACTCCGGCGGACGCGGCGCTCGTGATGCAGCTGGGAGCCGAAGCGGTGTTCGTGGGATCGGGGATTTTCAAGAGCGCCGATCCGGAAGCGCGGGCGAAGGCGATCGTGAAGGCGACGACGTATTACCGGGATCCCGTGAAACTGCTCGAAGCGAGCGAAGATCTGGGGATGGCGATGCCGGGGCTCGATATCTCGAAGCTGCCGGAAGGCGAGCTGATGCAGACGCGCGGCTGGTAATCGCGGGTGGAAACAAACATGTCCGCTATGCCATCACCGCGAAAGAAAGTGGGCGTGCTCGCGCTGCAGGGCGATTTCGAAGCGCATGCGAAGGCGCTCGAACGCGCGGGGGCGGAGCCTGTGCTGGTGAACAGGGCCGGGGATCTGGAGGGCATCGACGCCCTGGTGATTCCCGGCGGCGAAAGCACGACGATGCTGAAGCTGATCGGCGAGACGGGAATGAAAGAGCCGCTCGCCGACTTCACCGCGAAGAAGCCGGTGTTCGGCACCTGCGCGGGCGCGATTCTGCTGGCGAAGGAAGTTACGAATCCGGAGCAGTTCAGTTTCGGCGCGGTGGATCTGTCGATCGAGCGCAATGCGTACGGCCGGCAGGTCGACAGCCGTGTTGCGACAATTGAACCGGGGGAAGAATTCGCGAAGAGGGCCGGTGAGGGCGGTGTGGAGGCTGTTTTCATCCGCGCTCCAATCATTCGAAGAACAGGCCCGGGCGTACGCGTTCTGGCCGAATATGCGGGGGACCCTGTCCTTGTGGAACAGGGGAAGCATCTGATCGCCACGTTTCATCCCGAGTTGACGAGCGATCCGAGGATACATCGTTTATTTCTGACCAAGATCTGAAGCGTGTTCTGTTCGTCTGCATCGGCAACACGTGCCGCAGCCCGATGGCGGAAGGTTTCGCAAACTGCTATGGAGGCGACGTGCTGAAGGCGCGGAGCGCCGGGCTGATGCCGGTGCCGTTCGTCGATCCGCGCACCGTGGAAGTGATGCGGGAGCGCGACATCGACGTGGCCGGGCACGTACCGGCGCCGTTCGATCCGATTCTGGCGGGCAACTTCGATATCGTGGTGAACCTTTCCGGGGTGGGACTGCGCGAGGCGGCGCTCGGCGGGGCGCATTCGATCGTGGACTGGCCCGTGAAAGACCCTTTTCGCGCGGATATCGAGGTTTATCGCGAGGTGCGGGATGAGATCGAGCGGCTGGTGATGCTGCTGATTCTCGATTTGCGCCGGCTGAAGAAAGCGGTCGCGATCGAAGGCT
>DAIDJK010000275.1 GCA_027450225.1 Bryobacterales bacterium
AGCGCCGCCGGGCAGGAGCCGCTCGCAAAACAAAGCCAGACTGTCGTGGTGACTGGCGTGGCTGAGCCGATTCCGCTCGCCGAGGCGGACCGCGTCATCACGGTTCTGCCGCTGCCGCAGCGCGAGCGTCCGCTGTTCGACAACTGGTTCGATCTGCTGGTGGACGACGCCGGTCTGGATGTCCAGCAACGGGCTCCCGGTGGTTTCCTGGCGGATCTTTCGATTCGCGGCGCCACATTCGGGCAAACTCTGGTGCTGATCGACGGCATGCGCGCAGACGACGCCCAGACCGGCCATTTCGACCTGGACCTTCCGCTGCCGCTCGAAGCGATATCGAGCGTGCAGGTTCTGAAAGGAACCGGCTCCACGCTGTACGGATCGGATGCCATCGGCGGCGTAGTAAACGTAATAACCGCGCCGGTTGAAACGCCTGAATTACGGCTGCTCGGCGGCATCGGAAACTTCGGCACGAACCAGCAGCATGCGATCGCGGCGTTCGGCGGGCCGTCTTTTTCCGAAGAACTCGCGTTTGCCCGCGACTTCTCTTCCGGTTTCATGCCCGACCGCGATTACCGGAACCTGGCGCTGAGTTCCCTGACCGCCGGGCACGACCGGCTGGGCGCCGCCAACCTTCTGCTGGCGTACAGCGACCGGCCATATGGGGCGGATCAGTTCTACGGCGATTATCCATCCTGGGAGCGAATCAAGACCTGGTTCGCTGCAGGCCATCAGAATATCGGCACAAAAACGGAAGCGAGCTTCGCATGGAGGCGGCACACGGATCTGTTCGTGCTGGTTCGCGACGACCCGGCGCTTTATACGAACCGGCACATCCTCGATACCTGGCAGGGAGATCTGCGGCGCACCGATAATCTCCCCTGGCACGCCACGCTGAGTTACGGCGGGGAAGGGCTGGGAGAAGACATTCACAGCACGAACCTGGGCATCCACCAGCGCACGCGCGGCAGCGGCTACATCTTCTACGACCTGCGCTCAGCCAGACGGTATTCGATCTCGCTCGGAATTCGCGAGGAGGCATACGGGTCCGGTCAGGTTGCGACGAGTCCATCGCTGAGCGGCGCGGTGTGGATCGATTCGCATCTGAAGGCGAGGGCTTCGGTCAGCCAGGCGTTCCGACTGCCGAGTTTTACCGACCTCTACTACTCGGACCCCGCGAATCTCGGCAATCCGAATCTGAAGCCGGAGCGCGCGACGAGCTACGAAGCAGGGCTGGATGCCTATGTTCGCTCCAACCTGCGAGCATCGGCGACGGTTTTTCAGCGGCGCGACTCGAATGTGATCGACTACGTGCGGGCGGATGCTTCCAGCCCCTGGGTGGCGACGAATTTCGACAAGCTGGTATTCACCGGCGCGGAAGCATTGTTGATTTACGAGCCGGTCTCAGGCGAGCGGATCAGCTTCAGCTTCGCCGGTTTGCACGGAATCAACGGGTCCGCCGAGATTCTCCAGAGCAAGTATCTGTTCAGCTATCCCATCGAGAATGGCGTCTTCGAGTGGCGCGGCGCAGTCGGGAAACGGATTGTGGCGCGCACCCGTGTGGGCGCGATGAACCGCATCGACCGCAATCCTTATGCGATCTGGGATGCCTCGGCGGCGTGGTCCGCCGGGATGGTGCGGCCGTTTCTGCAACTCACCAATATCACGAGCACTCTCTACGACGAGATTCCGAATGTGATTATGCCGAAGCGCGGCATCATCGGCGGCGTCGAACTGGTGTTATCGCAGCCTGCGCACTGAGTATCAGACCGTAGCCAGATGGCTCGGTTGCCCGGGCGCGGGTTGCTGCGCTTCCACAGGCGCCGCCTGTTGGGGCGCTTCCTCAGAGTGAACCTTGCCTCGAAACTGCCGGTACACGAACAGCGAATATCCGACGGCAAGCGCAAAACCTGGGATGAACCAGAAGATGCCGATTTTCAGTCCATATGCCGGAGCGGCGGAGTTGTAAATGGTCAGGCTCGCCGCCGCATCGGGCACGGCCGGGAGCACGAGCGGGTAAAGGCTGAAGACCGCGCTGGTGAGCAGCCCCAGGATGAAGACGGCGGAACAGGCGAAAGACCAGAGATCGACGCGCGCGCTCATGCAGAGGCGCATTCCGAACAATCCCGCGGTGGCCAGCAGGGGGAAAAGCCAGAGCCACGAATGCGCCGCGAAGCTGGCTGCGATATGCGGCTGGACGGAAAAGCTGGCTCCACTGATTGCGATGACGCCGGCGCAAACAGCCCAGAAGACGAAGGAAGCAATATTGCGCGACCGCCGCTGCAGGTCTCCCGAGGTTTTGTACGTGACCCACAGGGCTCCGTGCAGCACCAGGACGAGCAGGGCGGTTGCGCCGACCAGAACCGTGTACCAGTCGATGATGCCGGGCGCGGCGCCGGTGCGGAGGTTGGTCCACAGCGGAATGAAGAAGAAGCCGTCTTTGTTCAGGGGCACTCCGCGGACCACATTTCCGAGCGCGGCGCCGTAAAAGATGGCCAGCAGTGCGCTGGAGACGGAGAAGATCACGTCCCAGAAGGGTCCCCAGAGCGAGTTGCGGATGGCGTTGCGGAATTCGATCGAGATGCCGCGCAGAATCAGCAGCCAGAGAACGATCATGAGCGCGAGGTAGAAGCCGCTGAATCCGGCGGCGTAAAGCCCGGGGAAGGCGAAATAGAGAGTGCCGCCGCCAGCCAGCAGCCAGACCTCGTTGCCATCCCACACGGGGCCGATGGTGGCCAGAACGGCGCGCCGCTCCGCGTCGGTTCTCGCGGCGAGCAGATGGATGGCGCCCGCGCCGAGATCGAAGCCGTCGAGAAGAACATAACCAGCGATCATTACCGCGACAAGAATGAACCAGACCGTTTCCATGGATTCGATTTCCTTTTGTTCGTCTCAGTAGTGCGCGAGCGCGGGCTCGGCGAGTTCCACGCGCGAGGGTCCGCTCTCCACCTCGCGCCAGATCAGAAACAGGAACAGCATCGCGAGCACCGTGTAAATTCCCATGAAACCGAGCAGAGTGAACAGACCGTTGCCGGCCGAAACTGTGGGGGAAGCGCCCGCATCCGTCCGCATCACGCCATAGATCAGCCAGGGTTGCCGCCCGAGTTCCGCGGTCATCCAGCCGAACATCGTCGCGATGTAAGGGAAGGGGAATGCGAGCATGAGCAGCCAGAGCAATGGCTTCAGAGTGTAGAGCCGGCCGCGCCAAAGCGCGATTGCCGCGATCGCCATCAGCGCGACCATCAGGGTGCCCAGCCCGACCATGATGTGGTAGCTGAAGTAAAGCAGCGGGATGTTGTCGGGCCAGTCGGCGCGCGGAAACGCGTCCAGACCTTTCACCTTGCCCTCCCACCGCCGCATGGTGAGAAAGCTGAGCATGCGCGGCACTTCGAGCGGATTATCGAGCTTCTGGCTGTCGGTGTCAGGCTGGCCCAGAATGGCCAGCGGGGCCGCGTTGCTGGTTTTGAAGAGGCCCTCCATTGCGGCCAGCGCCGCCGGCTGGGACTGCGAAACGTTCACGCTCTGGCGATCGCCGGTGGGGTACGCGACCAGAAGAACGCTCACCAGCCCCGAAATCACGCCTACGCGCAGGAATGTCCGGCCAAAATCCGCGGACCGCTTGAGCAGGACGTAGAACGCTCCGAGCGCCGTCATCACAAAACTGCCCGTAACCACGGCAGCCGTCATCGTATGTGTGTACTGCCAGAGAATCCAGGAATTGGACAGCAGATCGCGGAAGCTGTTCAGGACCACGTCGCCATTCGGGCCCACGCTATACCCAACCGGATGCTGCATCCAGGCGTCAGTAGCCACGATGAAGAAGCCGGACAGCCAGGAGCCGAGCCACACGGCTACCGCAGTGACGTAATGCAGGGTGCGGCCGAGGCGCCGCTCGCCGAAAAGGAACAGACCGAGGAAACTGCTTTCGAGGAAGAAGCTGAACATTCCTTCCATCGCGAGCGTCTGGCCGATGACCCCGCCGGCTGATCGCGAGAACTTCGCCCAGTTGGTGCCGAACTGGAATTCCATCGGGATTCCGGTGACAACGCCCATGGCGAAGTTGATGGCAAAGATTTTTGCCCAGAAACGCGCGGCCTGGTCGTAATGCGGATTGCCGGTGCGCAGGGCCATGGTCTTGAAAACAACCAGCAGGAGCGCAAGGCCCATGGTGAGCTGCGGAAATATGTAGTGAAAAGAAACAGTGAAGGCGAAATGCAGCCTGTGAATCGCGAGCGCGCCGTCCATTCGCTCAGACAGGGTGCACTGATGGCGCCACGCGACTGCTTAATGGAATCAGTATTTTGCAGCGGAGCCAAAAACGAACTTGCGCCAATTGGCGCAGATTTGAGCCATGTGGCGAGGGCCGCCGCGCCATTTGGAAGCGTCGGGGCCAGCAGAATCAGGTATTTGCGGGTGGGCGCAGGAATGCTTAATCAGAAGATAAAGAGGAGCCAAAACAATGCCACAGTTCGGGCATATCCTTTTTCCCGTCGATTTCTCCGAGCGCTCTCAGGCGGCAGCCCCATACGTGCTTTCGCTGGCGCGGCGGTACAACTCACATATCACTCTGTTCCACGCCATCGAACCGCTGCCGCCGCTCTACGCCGGAATGAACACCGTGTACCCGGAAACGGTGGATTACGCGGCGATGGAAGCCGATGTCCGGAACCGGTTGCGGGAGTTCGCCAACTGTGAACTTCCGAAGACCAACACCACCTGCCACGCGGTGATGGGCGATCCGGCCCGCGCGATCACCGGGTTCGCGGATGCGAATCATGTGGATCTGATCGCGATTGCGACCCACGGCTACGGCATCTTCCGGCGCGCTCTGCTTGGCTCGGTGACCGCCAAGGTGCTTCACGATTCATCGATCCCGGTGTGGACGGCGGCGCATGCGCCCGAGCCCTCCCATCGCGCCCACCCGCAACCGCGGCGCATTCTCTGCGCGATCGACCTGAAGGAAGAAAGCCGCCGCGTGCTCGATTTTGCGATCGCCATCGCCGGCGATGCGGGCGCGACGGTGGAACTCGTGCATCTGGCTCCGGAGGGAGAACTGAACGCCGCCGAAGCCGATGTTCGGATGAACGAATTCACGGCCGAAATTGCTCGCAAAGGCGTTGTGCAGGTGGAATCCGCGACGGGCCCTGAAATCCAGACCACGCTCGCCGGGGGCAGCGTCGCGAGCGTGGTGCGTGACGTGGCCGTTCGGAAGCGCGTCGATCTGGTGCTGATCGGCCGCGGCAGCATTCAGGCCGGCGCGTTCAGCCGTCTGCGCGCGAACGCCTACGACATTGTGCGGGAGTCGCCTTGCCCGGTGATCAGCATCTGAGAGCGCGGAGCTAGTGCGTCATTGAGTAGGTGATGTAGTTGACGGCGATGCGGAAACTGAGCGCGGAAAACTTTTCATCGTAATTCGGATCATCCGCCCATTCCCAGGAATCGCCCATGTCCATGTTGTGGCAGATGGCGACCACGAGCCGGCCCTTCTCGTCGTAAATGCCCTTCCACTCGGCGTTATAGCCATCGACTTCCCAGGTTCGGCCGCTGCGGAGATACTGCGCGCCCGGAATCTGATAGCGGCTGTCGAGATCGTAGATGACGTGAAAAATGGAATCGCTGTTCGGGATGTCCACTACCGGGCGATCCGGAAACACGCGATACATGCTCTTCATGAAGACGTCG
>DAIDJK010000276.1 GCA_027450225.1 Bryobacterales bacterium
ATGCGTAGATACTGGACGAGATGACAAACGCCGCCCGCGCTCTTCTGCTCGCTTTTCCCGCTCTGTCGATCGCGCTGCCCGCTCAGCCGATCCCTGCCGCACGCGAGATCGACACCGCCGTGGCGGGCGTCATGAAGCACACAGGCTCCAACGGCATGGCTGTCGCGGTCATCGACGGCGGCACGGTCACTTATGTGCGCTCTTTCGGTATTCGCAACCAGGCCGGCGATCCGCTCACCACCGACACAGTGATGTACGGCGCGTCTCTCACCAAGACGCTCTTCGCTTATATCGTGATGCAGCAGGTCGACCGGGGCCACATCCGCCTCGACACTCCGCTGGCCCAGGATCTCGACAAGCCTTTGCCCGCCTACGGACCCGATCCCGTCTTCCCCGATAAATACGGGCCTTACAAAGATTTCGCAGCCGATCCGCGCTGGATGAACATCACCCCGCGCATGTGCCTCGATCATTCCACCGGCCTGAACAACTTCTGGTTCATCGAGCCCGATCAGAAGCTGCGAATCCACTTCGATCCCGGGACGAGCTACAGCTATTCGGGCGAAGGCTTCATCCTGCTGCAGTTCGTCATCGAACACGGCCGCGCCGCTCAGGGACTCGGCGTCGATACCGGTGAACTGGCGGCGCCCGTCTTCGATCGCCTCGGCATGAAGCGCACCAGCCTCACCTGGCGCAATGGGCAGGACCCGAACGTGGCCGATGGCTGGGACGACCACGGCCGGCCGCAGCCCCACGACAAGCGCAGCAAAATCCGCATGGCCGGTTCCATGAACACGACCATCGCGGATTTCTCCAAGTTCACCGCCGCGCTCGTGCGGGGCGACGGTCTCTCCCCGGAATCGCGCGCCGAAATGACGAAATGCTCGCTGCACATCGCCACGCCCCACCAGTTCCCCCCTTTTCTGCCGGACCTCCCGGCCGCCGAACAGCGCAGGGACCTCTGCGCCGGCCTCGGCGTCGTCGTCTTCGACGGCCCGCAGGGCCACGGTTTCTATAAAGGTGGACACGACGGCCAGACCGCCAACACCATGGTCTGCCTCGAACAGAGCCGGCGCTGCGTGCTGATTCTGTCGAACGACGTGCGCTCTGAAGCCGGTTTCGCTTACCTTGTCCGGCTCATTCTCGGCGAGACCGGCGTCCCCTACGGCTGGGAATACGGCGACTCCGCCGGAAAATCCTGACGCGCCGCGGCTTTTTCGAGGGGCACTGATACCATCGGCTCGAATGAGTCAGATCATCGTACTCGGCCAGTTCGACATTCATCCCGAAGATACCGCCGCAGCCATGGATCTCATGCGGATCATGATGACGGAAACCGCAAAGGAACCCGGCTGCATCCACTACGCCTTCTCGCGCGATCTCACCAATCAGAACTGCATCCAGCTGAGCGAACTCTGGGAATCGGCCGAAGCGCTCGAAGCGCACTTCCACACGCCCCACATGGCAAGACACAAGGAAGGCATGGCGAACATACGCGTCGAGAATCGCTGGATCAATCGCTACAAAGGCGAGCCGGCCGGCAGGCCGTAGATCCCCGGAGGTTGTTAAAAATGAAGCGCAGGCGGTTTGCCGGCGTCATCGGCGCCGCGGGTATCGCAATGAGTCTCCATGCGAAAAATACCATTCCCCCGGAGCCCCTGCGGCTTGCCCGCAACGGCTGGATGCCGAACAACGAACATCTTCCGGTGCTCCTCTACCGCAGCGCCTTCGATATCGCAGGACCCGATCCCGCCGCCACCGCCGAGCGCCTGTTCGAGCGCAACGGCTGGCCGCCGCAGTGGCGCAACGGCGTCTATACCTTCCATCACTATCACTCGACCGCGCACGAAGTGCTGGCTTTCGCCGCGGGCGCCGCCACCCTCATGCTCGGCGGCGAGAACGGCCACATCGTCGAAGTCCATGCCGGAGATGTCGCGCTGCTGCCCACCGGTACCGGGCACTGCGAATTGAAGGCCAGCCGCGATTTCTCCGTTGTCGGCGCCTATCCGCCGGATCAGCACTGGGACATCTGCCGCGAAGCGCCCTCTGACGAAGCCCTCCGGCGCATGCGAACGCTGCCCTTCCCGCATTATGATCCCGTGCTCGGCCCCGGCGGCCCGATGACGCGGCTCTGGCTCTGATCACGAAAGCTCTGATTACGAAAGCGTGGAAAGATCGTTCAATTCGCCGTTGCTGTCGCCCAGTTTGTCCACCGGCACATTCATCCGGTCCAGCATCGCGAGAAACAGATTCGCCATCGGCGTTTCTTTCGGGTGCTGCGCCAGCCTGCCCGGCTTCACCTTTCCGCAGCCGCGCCCGGCCAGCACCAGCGGCAGATTCGCGTGGTCGTGCGCGTTGCCGTCGCTCAACCCGCTGCCATACGTCACCATCACGTGATCCAGCAGCGTGCCATCGCCATCCGGCGTTGCCTTGAACTTCTCCAGCAGATACGCAAACTGTTTCGCGTGGTAGCAGTTGATCTGCGTCACCTTCTCGATCTTTTCCTTGTCGCCCTGGTGATGCGTCAGCCCGTGGTGCGCTTCCGGTATCCCGATCTCCGGATACGCGCGCGGGCTCTGCTCAAGCGCCAGCAGCAGCGTCACCACGCGCGTCGAATCCGTGCGAAACGCCAGCGTCATCAGGTCGATCATAATGCGCGCGTGCTCGCCGAATTCCGTCGGAATGCCGGGGTCGGGCGGCGAAATCAGCGGAAACTGCGATTTCACCGGCATCGCATCCCGCTCCGCGTTCTGAATGCGCTTCTCCACATCGCGAATCGACGATAGATATTCGTCCAGCTTGCGCTTGTCCGCGCCCCCCAGATTCATCGAGAGCCGCCGCGCATCGCCCGAAACCATATCGAGGATGCTCGCCTCATACCGCGCCTGGCGCGCCCGCCGCGCCGGATCGGGATCGTCATCCGCCTCGCCGAACAGCCGCTCGAAAACGGCGCGCGGCCGGATCTCCGCCGGATTCGGCGACGATGGCGTTCGCCACGAAATGCTGTTGCTGTAAGCGCAGCTGTAGCCGTTGTCGCA
>DAIDJK010000277.1 GCA_027450225.1 Bryobacterales bacterium
TTCCCCGGCGCATGTCCCCGTTTTGCTGGTCACGGACAAGTACGCCCGCTCGAACATTGCCGCGTTCCAATCCACCATCTGGGCCCAGGCGGTGAACGTCTTCTCGAAGAATCTGATCGTCCTCGACGTCATCGAGCGGCAGGGAGAAGTCCTTCAATATCCGAGTGGCAGGCCGCGCTTCCTCGGCCTCGATCGTTCACGCATCAACGTCGTCCTCACCGATCGCGTTCCGCTCGACTGGGACAAGGGCCGCTCGCTCGCCGGCGTCTCTGCCGTATATGAAGGCTGCTGCGTGTGCGTGGTTTCCGTCGAGGAAGCGCACCCGAACCGCATTCCGTTTCTCTCGACGAACACAGTCGTTCACGAACTTCTGCACGTGCTGCTGGGCGATGTCTTCACCGCGCGAACCGGCGTTATCGACGGACAAACCTCGGAAGCCCGCGTGGATGCGTATGCGACTTCGCTGTGGCTGGTCGGCGGCGGCTCGGTGGTTCGTGCGCAGATTCCCGGCTGCCTTCAACGGCTGCGGCAACTGGCGAATCCGGGTTGAGCCTGCGTACCTGTACTTTGACGTGAACGGCGCCTGTGATAATGAGGATGAGAAGAGCGAATGGCAACGGCTGGAGACGTCTTCATTTCGTATGCTTCGGACACAAAGCCCCTTGCCGAAGAGTTGACCAGAGCACTGGAGACTCAGGGAATCGAGCCGTGGGTCGACTTCAGGAACTTGCGGCCTGGACAGCGATGGCCGGAAGAACTCGAGCGCGCCGTGGAGAACGCTGAATGGTTTCTCATTCTGGTCGGAGCGCACAGCCGCGCTACCCTTCGGCAGGAAGCAGAGTGGAGTGCCGCCCTGACCCGCACCTGGGCCGATCGGGAAAAACGACTGCTGCCAATCGTCTTCGGGCAAGGTGAGCCTCCTCCGTTCCTCCGCAACTGGGTTCCGCTGAGAGTCAATCCCGAAGCCGAGGCGCTGACCTGGACCCGCAGGGTCGTGGATGAATTGCGCAGCCACCGCGACGAAGCCGGGCATCGGCTTCCGAAGGGTCGGGAAGAACGCCAGAACAGACTTGAGGAAATTCGACAAGCCGTGGAAGCGCTCCGGGAAGCGGACCAGGATATCCCTCCTGCCAGGCCCGAGCCCTCCAGGTAAATGCCTCGGCCGGTATTCGGTCGAGGTGAGCTGGCGCTCGATCCCGCAAAATCCGTATTCATCAACTGCCCGTTTGACCCGGAGTACGCATTGCTCCTCGATGCGATCGTATTTGCGAATGTCTGCTGCGGGTTCATGCCGAGGAGCGCTCTCGAGAGCGGCGCCGTCTCAGAGCCACGCGTCGTTCGCATCGCTCAGGCCCTGGCCGGCAGCAAATACTCAATCCACGACCTGTCTCGCTTTACCGGAGAGGGGGCCGAAAATATCGCCCGATTCAATATGCCCCTCGAACTCGGCATGGCGATGGCTCGAAAGTTCATGGACCCCGGCAGTGAACACGATTGGCTCGTACTGGTCCCGCGCGGACACACTTATGCCCGGTTTGTATCCGATCTGGCGGGATACGACCCCGTTCCTTACAACGGCTCCGTTCCTGGCGTCGTCTTTGCGGTCATGCCCTGGCTGGCGACCCGACCCGATTCGGTGCCATCGGTCACGCCACAGCAGGTATTGGAAGCATTGCCGCAGTTTCAGCGCCGGAGGGAAGCCCTGAACGACCACTGGGGAGGGTTGCCGCCCTGGGCGGACCTTGTGATGCTCGCTCTCGAAATCGCTCGCCAGCTGAGCTGAATGCGCACCGCATTCAAAGACGAATCCGTCTGGACGCTTCCCGTCAGATGAGATCGTTTCCCGTGCTTCAGGCAGGAGATCCGGCGGCAGGCATGGATTCCTTCACCTTCCGCGCCAGTTGCTTCAGGGTGAAAGGCTTGGGCAGGAACCCGGCGATGCCCTTCCCCTTGAAGCGCGCCTCGATGTCGACATCGCCGAAGCCGCTGCAAATCAGCACCGGTACGGCGGCCCGGATTTCACGAATCCGTTCGAGCGTCTGCAGTCCGTCCATTCCCGGCATGGCCACGTCGAGCAGCACCAGCCCGATCTCCCCTGATTTCTTCTCAAAAACCTGCAGAGCTTTCTCGCCATGCTCCGCCAGCAGCACCGTGTAGCCGTATGATTCCAGAGCCGACCTGGTGTAGTTCCGGATCATTTCCTCATCGTCCACAACCAGAACGGTCGCCGAGCCGCGCAAGTCGGCCGGAGCCAGCGCTTCGGCCTTTGGCGGCTCCGTCATCTCTCTTGCCGGCAACAGCACCCGGAAAGTGCTTCCCCGGCCGGGAACGCTTTGGACTTGTATTGCCCCGTGGTGCTGCCGGACGATGCCGAGCAAGGCTGCCAGTCCGAGGCCGCGTCCTGTGAATTTGGTGGTGAAGAACGGGTCGAAGATTTTGCGGATGGTTTCTTCGCTCATCCCGCAGCCGTTGTCCTGCACATCCAGGAATATATATTCGCCAGGCGCCGCGTCTTTCCTGCCCAGCAAATCCGGCAGGGGCTCACCGGTAACGGTCTGAAGGCCGGTTCTGACCGTAATCGTTCCGGCGCCTTCGCCAATCGCCTCAACGGCGTTCACCAACAGGTTCATCGCCACCTGCTGGATCTGGCCCGCGTCGGCAAGCAGCAGAGGGAGATCCTTTTCCAGCTCCAGCCGAAGCTGCACATTCGCCGGAATTGACGGATGAAGCAGCCTGCTGGTCTGAACCACCGCTTCCGACAGATTCACCCGCTCCAGCAGAAACCGGCCCTTGCCGGCATAGGCAAGAAGCTGCCTGGTCAGGTCCGCGGCCTTTTGGGCGCCGCCGATCACGTTCTCGATCAGGCGCTTGTGAGGGTCTCCCTCCGGCAGATCGTTCGCCACCATACTGGCATTCCCGATCACCGCTGTCAGCAGATTGTTGAAATCGTGCGCCACCCCGGCGGCGAGATAGCCGATGGCTTCCATCTTCTGGGAGTGCCGCAACTCTTCCTCGGCTCGTCTGCTCTCGGTCACGTCTTCGATCGCCAGCAGAATCCGCTCCTCGCGCTCGAAGCGGGAGGCATTCAGAACCAGAAGCCGCCGCCCGAATGCCGCGGAATCGTAGTCCATCCCGAAATCCTTCATGGTGTGGTTCGCGAGCAGGATCTCTTCGAGCAGCTGGCGTAACCGGGGAATGCTCCAGCGGCCGCCGTTCAGTTCGTAAATGAAGCGGTGCTCAGCCTCCCCTTCAGAGAGACCGAACGCCCTGTAGAACGATTGATTGGCCTTGAGCACGCGGAGATCCGCGCCCAGCACCACCAGCGCGCCGCGAACCGTGTCGATGGTGGCCTGCGCGAATTCCCGGGCGTTTTCCAGTTCGGTATTGCGAACCTGCAATTCCTGGTTGATGGTGGTCAACTCTTCGTTGGTAGCCTCGAGTTCCTCTTTGGAGCTTTCCAGCTCTTCGTTGAGGCTCAGCAGTTCCTCATTGGAGGCTATGATTTCCTCGCTGGAGGCCTCCTGCTCGACGATGACGGACTCCAGATGCGCCCGGGTCTCCGCAAGTTCCTTCCCCAGCCGGCGCTCGGCCGCCTCCTGGCTCCGTGAACTTCCCCTGGCGGGGGCCGTTCCCAAATCCGGGTCCACCCCGGCCTGGTCTTCCACCACGATCAGAAAATGCAGCCGGTCCGGTTCGAGCGGCGTGATTTCCAGGCTGACTTCGCGGGGCGTGGCTCCGTCCCGGATCCTGAACTGCTCGATTCGGGTGGACTGGCCCGTCCTGCCGGCGCTCCGGATCGCCTCTTTCACCGCCTCCGCTTCGCTCTGGATGGACTCCAGAACGCCGCTCTCGCTGCTGTCGGCAATCACCTCCAGATTGGCGTTCACCACCACCCGCGGCGGCCCGTACCGCTGCACGATGATCCGGTCGGCCTGAAACCGGGGGTCCACCCGGCGCGGCGGCCGCGGCTCTGTTGCCACCACCTCCCGCGGCGGATGGGGGGTCCCCTTGCGGAGTGCGGGCGCCGGACTCCCGGCCGACGAATGCCGCACGTACACCTTCGCCGATTTGTCCAGCGGCGCGAACCACTTCGGAGGCGCCGTCTCCGATTTCCCCAACAGCAGAAAACTGTCGGGATTCAGTGCGAAATGGAACTTCGAGAACACCTGCTCCTGCATGGAGTCGAGGTAGATCAGCACATTGCGGCAACTGACCAGGTCCATGCGCGAAAAGGGAGGGTCGTTCAGCAGATCGTGCCGGGAAAAGATGCAGAGGTCCCGCAGCTTTCTGCTGATGTCGTATCCCCTGCCGACCCGTACGAAGTAGCGCGCCAGGCGCTGCGGCGAAACGTCCGCCGCAATGTTTTCGATATAGGCCCCTCGGCGCGCCTTCTCGATGGCCGCTTCGTTCACGTCGGTGGCGAATATCTGCAGCGAAACGCGGCTCCGCATCTGTTCCGCTGCTTCGAGGAACGCGACGCCGATGGAGTACGCTTCCTCGCCGGTCGAACAGCCGGGCACCCATATTCTGATCGCGCGATCCAGTGGCGTCCGCCGGATCAGGGCCGGAAAGACTCTTCGGCTCAACGCCTCGAAAGCTTCGGCGTCGCGGAAGAAGTGCGTCACGCGGATCAGGATGTCCTGCGTCAGGGCATGCACTTCGTCCGGGTTCTCCCGGATGTGCTCCAGGTAATCGCCCAGGCTGCCCAGCCTGAGAAACGCCAGGCGCCGCAGCAGCCTGCGCCGGACCGTGGTTTGCCGGTAGTGGCTGAAGTCAATGCCGGTGGCGGCCCGCACCAGGTCGTAAACCGCCGCCAGGTGTTTCGGCGAGCCCAGAGGCGGCCTGGAGAGGTCCCCGGCCTGTTCCTGAGTAACCAGTGGCTCCCGAACGAGTCTGATCACTTCCTTCGCGATTTCCGCCGGCGGCAGAATGAAATCCACGCAGCCTGTGGCGATCGCGCTGCGCGGCATGCCGTCGAACTTCGCGGACGCAGGGTCCTGCGCGAATACCACGCCGCCCGCTTCGGCCACCGCCTGCACTCCCAGCGCGCCGTCCGAACCTGTGCCAGAGAGGATCACTGCAAAGGCGCGGCTCGTGTGGTTGACGGCCAGCGAACGGAGAAACCCATCGATGGTGGTCCCGGCTGTCTCCCTCGGCCGCAGCGAGAGGGTGATGCCGGAGATCGTCATCCCGGCGCTGGGAGGAATGACGTGAACCTGGTTCGGGCAAAGAACCGCGCCGTCCTCCACCTGCTTTACGGGCATCACTGTCTCCCTGGACAACAGTTGAGCCAGCATGCTCGCGTGACCAGGGGAAAGGTGCTGAATGAAAACGAACGCCATGCCCGTGTCCGCGGGCAGGTGCCGGAGCAGTTCGGTGAACGCTTCGAGTCCACCGGCTGAAGCGCCAACGGCCACTACCGGAAAGCCCCCGGGGAACGACTCGTCAGTTGTCTCCGGGGTTAGGTTGCCGTCGGACAGGGTCAGCGCCCTCCTGTAACCATTATGGTTGGTTACGAGATTGCTCGTCGGACTATTTGGCGGCAGCCAGGCGCAGCAGAGAAACGGCGCAGTTATTCTTACTTCGCCATCTTGAACGAATAGAGCGAATCGCCCGCGCAGAAGTTAGCGCTGCGGTCATGATCATGATAAGGATGCGAATGGCTTCCGCGTCCGCCACCTCGCCGGCGCGAAAGTCAGCGCCAGCGGGATCGCCATCAGCCAGGCTGTCCCAGGCTCCGGTATCGTGGACGTCGGCGGAGGACCGTAATAGATGTACGAACCAGCTGGAGACCCCGCAGCGAAGCTGAATACGTCTGCAATGCCCAACGTGACTACGCCGGTATCGGTCGCCTGGTAATTTACTGCGGAGGCGTTGAACAGACCCGGCGCGGTGTACGGTCCGAAGTGAGATTCGGTTTTACCGTTGTTCGTACCGTCAGAAGTTGTCCAGCTCCCCGGACTGATGTTCGTGCTGAATCCGCCGAAAATGGGACCCGAAAAGTAAGTGCCTGACGTGAATGAAACGTTGAAGGCGAACGTCCTGTCTATGTTGAGGGTGTCAGGTTGCGACACACCTCCGGGACCTCCGAGGTATTCAACGAAAATACCGGAGCCCGTGGCTACGTCCGCCAGAATCCGAGTCCCTGAATCGGACGCCGTCAACAGCCCGCCGATAAGGAACTCATCGCCGTCGGCCAAAGCAGCGGTGAAAGAAAATGGTTCGTGGATGTCGCTCCCGATCGCCATCGGCGCCGGCGGGCAGGCGCCGAGATCACAGGCGCCGTTTACAACCACGCCGATCGAACCGGCGCTGAGCAAAGATACCGACCCAGGGCCCGTGCTGTTCAGGACGCGTATCGCTCAAAGAGCGCGCAAGCCGCGCCCGCGCTGAAACGGTTCGTTACTTCGCCATCTTGAACGCATACAGCGAATCGCCCGCCCCGACGACGATGTACTGCTCGCCATCGAGTTCGAACGATTCCGGTCCGTTCGCCACGCTTCCCGTCAGATGCGAATGCCAGATCGGATCGCCGGTCTTCGCGTCGAGCGCGATGAAGTTGTCCATCGGATCGCCGGTGAAGACCAGGCCGCCCGCCGTGGAGAGAACGCCGTAGACGCCTCCGCCGACGCCGGGGAAATTGTGCTTCCAGCGAATGTTGCCGTTCTGGTAATCGATGGCCGTCAATCCGGCCCTCGAGAACACGCCAGCGTCACGGCCGCCGTAGCCTTCCGGCTTCTTGTCCGTGTCCGTGAGGAAGAACATGCTGTAGGAATCGGAAGTGCTCACGTAGAACAGGCCGGTCTGCGGGCTGAAGCTCGGCGGCGGCCAGTTCGTAGTACCTCCGGAAGCGGGCATCACCAGCGTTCCATCGGTGTGCGGATATTTCGCCGGATCGCCGATCGGCTGGCCTTTGGCATCCACGCCTTTCGACCAGTTGATCGGGCCATAGGGCTTTGAAACGATCGCCTTGCCGTTGGTCCGGTCGAGGACGAAGAAATATCCGTTGCGGCTCGCCTGCGCCAGCAGCTTGCGCGGTTTTCCGTCGATGGTTCCATCGATCAGCACCGGCGTCTGCACCGCATCCCAGTCATGCGTGTCGTGCGGCGAAGACTGGAAATACCACGCCATCTTGCCGGTATCGGGATTCAGCGCCACGATGGAGCAGGTCCAGAGATCGGCGCCTTCGCGTCCCTGCCCCGCCATCACGGGATTCGGATTGCCGGTGCCGAGGTAATAGAGATTCAGATCGGGATCGTAAGTGCCGGGCATCCACGTCATGCCGCCGCCATGCGACATGGCGTCTTCATTGGGCCAGGTCTCGGCGCCCGGTTCGCCCTTGCGCGGCGTCGTGTTCCAGCGCCACTGCAGCGCTCCCGTTTCCGGATCGCGCGATTCGAGGAATCCCGGAACATCGAGCGAATCCCCGCCCGTGCCCACGATGATGTGATTGCGAATCACCACCGGCGCGGGCGTTGAAAAATACTCCTGCTTCACGTCCGCGATTTCGACGTGCCAGCGCTCCGTCCCATCCTTCGCGTTCAGGCAGATGAGGTAGTTATCCGGCGTTTCGAAATACAGCCAGTCGCGATACATGCCGAAGCCGCGATCGCCGATGTGAATGCCGCCGTGCGTTTCCCACTTGTAATGCCAGAGTTCGCGGCCGGTGCGCGCATCCACTGCAAAGGCATGGTCGGGCACCGCGAAATAGAGAATGCCATTCACTTCGAGAGGCGTCGCTTTGACGCTGGTACCACCGCCCGCGCCCGGTCCCAGATTCATGCGCCAGACCCAGGCGAGCGTCATCTGCTTGACGTTGTCCTTGTTGATCTGCGTCAGCGGACTGAAGCGGCGGCCGGTGTAATCGCCGTTATAAGTGGGCCAGGTGTCGGTCGGCGGCTGGAGCAGTTTCGCCGGATCGAGTCCCTGAGCGGACAGAAGCGCCGCGGCCAGCGGCAAAGTCAGAATCAGTCGGGCGATGTTCATTTCAGCGTCTCGAGATAGGCAAGCACGTTGTGCAGCTCGGCGTCGGTGTAAGTCGGAATCAGTTTCTCGTGGCCGGCGAGCGGATCTTCCACTTCCACCCGCACGCCGGGACCGCGCGTGAAAGTCAGGTACTCGCCTGTGGGGGCCTGCAGCGAAACATGGAAGTCGTCCTCGTATTCGAGCGTGCCGCTGTAGGAATGGCCGTTGGCCGTCACCGTAACGGTGGAGTGGACGCGCGACGCACTGGCCCCGCCACGCCCGCGGCCGCCGCGTCCGCCGGGATAGACAATGCGGTTCAGAAGAATTTCCGGCGTGAATTTACCGGCGATGCCGGCCAGATCGCCGGCCGGCGAATGGCAATTTGCGCAGTGCGCCTCAAAGTAAACCTTGCCCTCGGCCGCGTTGCCGGTATTCACGTTCTGAATCGTATAGGCGTTGCGGTTGATGGCGGCCTGCTGCTTCGCGCGCAGAAACGCGGCGATGTCTTCAATCTGCGCCTGCGTCATCTGCGGGAAGGGCGGCATTTTGCCGCGCCCGTTGTGGATCACGGGGCCGATCTTGTTGCCTTTCTCGTCATCGAGCGCAAGCGCGGAACGGATCAGGTCCGGGCCGCCTTCGCCGCCTCCGTTGGCGTTCGACCCGTGGCAGAAGCCGCAGTTGGCGACGAACAGCCGCTGGCCGCGCTCGACGGCTGCGGGATCGGGTACGTCCCGGCTGATAAGGAAATTGCGGCCGCCGCCGCCGCGCCCCTGCTGGGCGGGTCTCTGGCCCGGAGGCGGAGGTGGCGTCTGCGCGAAAGCGATCAGCGCGGCGGAAGCGACGATGAAAACGAACGGCCCTTTACGAAGCGGCATGGCTAACCTCACAGTGTAAGGCACAATACTCGTGATGCCTCTTACGCCGCCCCAGGGTACGTCCCCGGAAGATTGCCAAAGCCTCGAAGAAATCCGAATCCAGATGGACGCCATCGATCGCGATATCGTCTCGCTCATCGCGCAGCGCGTGGAGTACGTGCGGGCCGCCGCGAAGTTCAAGCCTTCGGCGGATACGGTCGCAGCGCCCGAGCGCGTGCAGGCGGTACTGAACACGCGCCGCGCGTGGGCGGAGACGGCGGGCCTCGATGGAGAAGTGATCGAGAAGCTCTACCGCGAGCTTGTTGCTTACAGCGTTTCAGAAGAACACAAGCGCTGGCACGAACTGCATCGCGCGCATTAACCGCCGAATTCCAGCTTCGTCTTCGATCCGCCGAGATCGATTTCCTGCAGATGATCGGCGCCGTTGCGCTGATCCGTCAGCACCATGGTGTTATTGAATTTCGTCGCCGCGCTCTGTATGGTGACGGGCGCCGTGATGGAAGAATTCGTGTCGGTATTACGGAATTCGGCTTGCGAGCCATTCACCTTCAATGAGTAATGCCCGGCTTTCAGTTGCGTACCGCCGATGTCGGTGGTATCGGAAAGAGTGAAATTGTAGGATTTCGCGCTGGCGATTCCCAGAGTCCCCAGCATCAAAGCGCCAATCGCCAGTACCGGTTTCATCTGCATATTCGAAAGTCTCCTTACACTCGTAAAGACGAAATCGGTGGGATAGTGTTTCCACCTTGGGGCCGAATTCCGGAATCGCCGGGGCGGGAATGAGACGCCTGTTACAGCGGCGTACACTGGGCGGATAATGCGCGGCGCGGTCCCTGTTACCTTTTGTTGCGGCCCAACGCCGCCACCCGGAGAAAGCGCGTGAGCGTCAGTCTTCGAAATCTGATCGGCCGGCTGAACCCTGTGATGCGGAGTTCCACTGAGAGCGCCGCTGCTCTTTGCGCTGCCCGCGCGCATGCCGACGTCGGCATAGAACATCTGATCCGAAAGCTGCTGGATGAGCCGCGATCGGATTTCATGCTGATCGCGTCGCATTTTCATCTGCTGATGTCCGGCCTGGCGGCCGGGATGGAGCGCGCGCTCGATGCGATGGACGCGGGCAAGGGCCGAACACCTTCGCTGAGCGCCGGCCTGGTGGATGCGCTCACCGAAGCCTGGGTTTATGGATCGATCGACTACAACGCCCGCTCCATCCGGTCCGGATTTCTGGCGATGGCGCTGACGGCCGAAGGACCATTGCTGGAGAGAACGCTGCAGATCAGCGATGAATTCCGCAAGGTGGATCACGCGGCGCTGCGGCGCGATTTTGCGGCAATCACAGCGTTATCCATCGAGGCTGCCGACGAGGCGGACGAACCGGCGGCGAAAAAATCCGGACCGGCGGTTTTCATTTCGTACCGGCGGGACACGAGCCATCTCTACGCCACCATATTGCAGGAACGGCTGATTACGGCCGCGCCGGGATTGCGCGTCTTTCGCGACCGCGACAGTCTGCTTCCCGGAGTGGTGTTCGCCGACGAGATCCGGGAGAATATTCGGGCCGCCGACAT
>DAIDJK010000278.1 GCA_027450225.1 Bryobacterales bacterium
CTGCGCGCCAACCAGCAGCGCCTGCTCGATTACGTGAAGAACGGCGGCACTCTCGTGGTCGAATACAACAACAACGGTGACCGCCGCATCAGCCCGTCGGTGGCCTTCGCGTTCGATCACCTTGGCCCGTACCCGTTCAGCTTCGCCGGCAACAACGCGCGCGTCACGGACGAAGACGCGCCAATCAAAGTTCTCGAACCGAACTCCCCGCTGCTGAACGTGCCCAACAAAATCACCCAGGCCGATTTCTCCGGCTGGGTGCAGGAGCGCGGCCTCTACTTCGCCGACAAATGGGACAAGCAGTATCAAACCCCCATCGAATCCCACGACCCTGGCGAGAAGGAACTTCCGGGCGGCATGCTCTACACGCGCTACGGCAAAGGCGCCTACGTCTTCACGGCTTACTCCTGGTTCCGTCAGCTGCCCGCCGGCGTTCCCGGCGCATATCGCATCTTCGCCAACCTCATCAGTGCGGGGCATGCGCACTGAAGTCACACGGTCTCAGGAATTTTTTCGCGCGAAAAGAGGCCCTTAATCCCGGCTGCGGACGAGCCGTCGCCCTCGCGCCCGATACAATTCTGGTTTGATGACCCGCCGTTCGGTCTGCGGTCTGCTCCTCGGTTTACCCGGCATTCGTCTTCTCGCCGACACGCCGCGCCCGGACGGCTTCCGCGTCTACTCGGACGCTCCCCGCCTGTTCATGCGCCCGCAGCGCCAGCGCCTGC
Organism: Bryobacterales bacterium; assembly: GCA_027450225.1. GTDB lineage: Bacteria > Acidobacteriota > Terriglobia > Bryobacterales > Bryobacteraceae > BOG-234. Next base: position 726 of record DAIDJK010000278.1, read on the forward strand.
TCCGCCGCGAGCGGGAGCGCCGCTCCCTGCGCTGGGATCAGTTCGAAACCCTCTGGACCGCGAAAGCCGATTTCCCCGAGCCCGGTTTCGCCGCCGCCTTCCGGTATCAGATCGCGCAGGAGGACGAAGCCGGCCGCCGCGCTCTCGCCTGGGCGTCCGGCGCTTCTGCAACCGATGTCCGCCAGATCGCCATCGTCGCCGACTGGTGCGCCCTGCTCGCCACAGACGCGCAGCGCAAAGCCATGGCCGCGAAACTGCGGGCCGCCGCGGCCGCGCCCGTTCCCCACTCGCTCGCCGCCGCGCGCGATAAAGCTCTCGCCGCCATCGTCCTTTCCGAGCAGGATATGGATGCCTCCGAGCGCGCCCTCAAACAAGTCTTCGAGCAATACTGGCTTGGCGAATTCATTCCGGCGGTTCGCGATGCCCGCCTTCGCGTGCCGAATGATGAAGCCTGCGCCATGTACGAACTGCTGCACGCTTTTCGCGACAATCTTGGCTTCGATCTTCGCGAAACGTTCCCCGAGTGGTTCAAGCCCTACCCCATCTTCCACGTACTGGCGCATTACCCGCCGCCATTCCCCGGATCGGCCAACGAATACCGCATCCCCGCCCAGAAGACCATCGCCCAGACCGGGCCCGATCTCAAAAAGGCTTCGCTGTCGCGCGCCGCGGAACTCGCGCTGGTCGCCTTCGATTCCAACGCTTCGGAAACGCAGCTCGTCCAGGGCTTTCTCATGAACGACCGTTTTCTGATGCGTGGCGCCTTCGGCATCACCTACGAAACACTCTGGGCGAATCCCTATCAGCCGGGCCTGAGTTACTACCACATCGCGCCCGCCCAGCACGACGAAATCGGCGGCCAGCTCTTCGTCCGCTCTTCCTGGGATGACGATGCCGAGTGGGTTGGTTTCTTCGATGGCCAGTTGCAGCTCTTCAAAGACGGCGCCGTTACCCGCCTCGACCCCGCGCTTACCCGCGAGCCCCTCGATCTCGAAGAAGCCACCGTTTTCTTCGGACGCGCGGCCGATCGTTTCCAGGTCCCCCAGCGCCCGCACGAAACCGGCGCTTATGCCGACCCCGCGGACGACGTCTTCATCGTCGGCCTGCAACCCCGCGCTTCGTATCACATCGAGATTGACGGCCGCGAGATGTACGAAGACACGGCCGCCCCCGGCGGCATCCTTTTCCTTCCCGCCACTCCCGCGGGCGCGGGCGTCCGTCTCGGCCCCGCTCCCGCCGGCCTGTGATGCCGCGAATTCTCCTGCTCGCCGCCACCACGGGCTATCAGACGCGCTCTTTTGCCGAAGCTGCCGCTCGCCTCGGCATCGGCGTTACGCTCGCCACAGATCGCTGTCACATCCTCGGAGATCCGTGGCGCGACCGGGCTATTCCCATCCGATTCGAAGATCCCGACGCCTCCGCCGAACTCCTCGCGAACAGCGTCCATGTCGATGGCATCGTCGCGGTAGCCGATAAGCCCACCGTTATCGCCGCGCTCGCCGCCGAACGTCTCGGCATCCCCTGGCATCCGCCCGCCGCTGCCCGCGCCTGCCGCAACAAGCACCGCTCCAGGGAACTCTTCGCCTCTGCCGGTCTTCCGGTTCCCGCGAATTTCCTCGTCCCGCTCACAGCCGGTGTCGCCGAAGCCGCTGCCCGCGCGCCGTACCCCTGTGTTCTGAAGCCGCTTGGCCTTTCCGCCAGCCGCGGCGTGATTCGCGCCAACACGCCCGCTGAATTCGCCGCCGCATTCACTCGCATCGCGCGCCTTCTCGATCAGCCCGACATCGCGGGCGATGCCATTCAGCCGGGCATCGCGGGCGATGCCATTCAGGTGGAACAGTTCATCCCCGGCCGCGAATTCGCCCTCGAAGGTCTGATGACGCGCGGCGAACTCCGCACTCTCGCCATCTTCGACAAGCCCGACCCGCTCGACGGCCCTTTCTTCGAAGAATCCATCTACGTCACGCCGTCGCGCGAACCCGAATCCATCCAGCAGTCCATCATCGAAACCACCAGGCGCGCCGCCGCCGCTCTCGGCCTGTGGCATGGCCCCATCCACGCGGAAATGCGCGTGAACCATCATGGCGTCTGGATGCTCGAAATCGCCGCGCGCCCCATCGGCGGCCTCTGCGCCCGCGTACTGCGCTTTGAGAACGGCCTCGATCTCGAACAACTCATCGTTCTCCATGCCATCAACCGCATGCCGGACGATCTCCGCCCCGCCACCCCGGCCGCCGGCGTGATGATGATTCCCGTGCCGCGCGCCGGCATCTTCGAATCCGTCGAAGGTCTCGAACCAGCCTCTCGAATCCCCGGCATCGACGGCATCGTCATCACCGCGAAACCCGGTCAGAAGCTCGTGCGGCTGCCCGAAGGCTCCAGCTACACGGGATTCCTCTTTGCTTCCGGCGCTTCACCCACCGAAGCCGAGCAGGCGCTTCGCGAAGCTCACTCGCGTCTCCGCTTCCGCGTTCTCACCGCTCTCGATGTCGTCTCCGCATAGCCACTCGAGGCTACTTCGGCATACTGAAGTCACCTGCTATTCTGGTGAACCAAATGACGCACCGGCGTCCACTCCCCAGAATCTGTATCGCCCTCGGACTGCCGGATGTGCCACGACTTCTCGAGCAGGCGCGCCGTGAAGCCGAGTCCGGCGAAAGCTTCCTCGAATTCCGTCTCGACTACCTTCCGGACCCCGCTCGCGGGGCCGATGCCATCGCGGATTTCCTCGAGCGGCATCACAACGTCACCGTGCTCGCCACCTGCCGCCGCCACCAGAATCATGGCAAGTTCAACGGCAGCATCGAAGATCAGCTCCGCATTCTCGAACTCGCCATCAGCCGCGGCGCCCGCGCCATCGATGTGGAAATTGAAACCGCGGAGGTCGTCCAGCCGCGCTGCGCGCAGCTGCGCGGTCAGGCGTTCCTCATCGTCTCCTGGCACCACTGGGAAACCACGCCGCCGCTCGATCCCGTCATTCGCCGCATGCGCAAGGTGCCGGCGGACGTATATAAAGTCGTCAGCACCGCGCGCAAGCCCACCGATGTGGGCCGCATTCTGGCCGCCGCGCGCATGAGCCCGGAAATCCCGCTCGTCACGCTGGCCATGGGCGAAACGGGCTTCCCGTCGCGCGTCATCTCCACCGCCCTCGGCGCCGTTTTCACTTATGCGGCGCCCGCGCACGTGCAGGGCACGGCGGCCGGGCAGGTGAACGCGCGCCAGCTCCGCTCCGTTTACCGCATCGACAAGTTCACCAAAGCCGCGAAAATCTACGGCGTCATCGCCGACCCGGTGCGCCACAGCGTTTCTCCCCAGGTGCACAACCGCGCGTTCCAGTCGAAGCGGCTGGACGCGGTCTACGTTCCCCTTCTGGTTGCGCCCACGCAACTCCGCGACTTCTTTCAGTTCGCCGCCGATCTTCCGCTCTCCGGCTTCAGCGTCACCATCCCGCACAAGCGCCGCATCATGCGCTATCTCGATCACATCGATCCGCTTGCCAAACGCATCGGCGCCGTCAACACCGTCTGGCGCAAGGCGGGCAAGTGGCGCGGCACGAATACGGATGCCGAAGCCGTTTCCGGTCCGCTCTCGAAACTGACGACGCTCTCGAAAGCGAGCGTACTGATCCTCGGCAACGGCGGCGCGGCCCGCGGCGCCGCCTGCGCTCTGGCCGATGCGGGCGCCAAAGTTTCCATCACCGGCCGCAATCCCGATCGCGTCCGCGCCTTCGCCCGCCAGGTGGGCGCCGAAGCCATCGTGGACGACCAGCTCTGCAGCCGCAAGTTCGATATCGTCATCAACGCCACTCCCATCGGCATGTGGCCGCACTCGAACGATTGCCCCTTCCGCGATCACATCCCCGGCGAGATCGTCTTCGACATGGTCTACAATCCTCTTGAGACCGTTCTCATTCGCCGCGCCCGTGAAGAAGGCAAGCAGGTGATCCCCGGTATTCGCATGTTCATCGAGCAGGCTGTGCGGCAGTTCGAAATCTGGACCGGCGAGCCAGCCCCGCGCGCCGCCATGGAAACCGCGGCAGTGGATGCGCTCGAAACCCGGTACGCGGAACAAAAAGCATGAAACTGACCCGCCGCGAACTCGCTCTCGGCATCACGGCGATGGCGGCGGTCCCGGCCGGCGCCCAGACGCCCCCATCCGATCCCAACGCCGCGGCTCGGGACGCGATCCGGAAGAACTCCCAGGCGCTCGCCAAAGTTGAGCTGCCCATCGACACCGAACCCGCTTTTCAGTTCAAGGCATGACGGACGAGATCTTCTTCCGAACCATTCCCGAACTCAACGCCGGCCTGCACAAGCGCGAATATTCCTGTGTGGAACTCGTCCGGGCATTTGCGCAGCGTCTTGAAACGCTCGGCCCGAAATACAATGCGCTCGCTCTTCCGCTCACCAAAGACGCCGTCTCGCGCGCGAAGGAAATCGACGGCGAACTGAAGCG
>DAIDJK010000279.1 GCA_027450225.1 Bryobacterales bacterium
GGCGAGAACGGCCTCATCGGCGCGGCCAGCCGGTCTTCGTCCTGTTCTTTCGCGATGTACTCGAGCCACTCGCCCGGCAGAAACGACGCTCTCGCCCCAGCGGTTTCGAGGAAGAAGAAACCATCCGCCGTCCATGCGACTTCGCCGGACGCCGGGATCACCACCATCCGGAAGGGCTCTGATGCCGATGTCGATCCGGATATTGTCACGGTTCCCGCATGGAGCCCGGCGGCTGCGCGATCCGCGAACACCCTAAATGTGACATTCCGCGAAACCGAACCTCCCACGCTCACTTCCATCGACGGTGGTGAAAACTCGAGCCCCTCAGCGGCAATCGCCAGCCTGAACGTACGGATCTCCGGCGCATTATTCCGGATCGAGACCGTCACTTCCCGCCCGGTTCGCGCATTCACCGGGATCGTCGGTGGATATAAAGGATACGCGCTCGCCTGCGAAAGCCGCACCTGTATCCCATCGCTGAGCCGGATGCTCGCCGGCCGAAGAAACTGCGGCCGCACGTGGCTCATCTGAATGGCGTCGGCTTCGAGCACCAGCTCCGCATGGTCGCCGTGCACTGCCGTGGCCGGAACCGTAACGTCGTATTGAGCGCGAATGGGCTCGTTCGCGTCCGCCGTCTCCTGCGCCGGATCGGGAATCGGCATCATCTTCTCCGTCACCGGCAGCTCGGGCGTAATCTTCAGCATGGATCGCCCGGCGATCTCCTTCGACGAAAACTGCGCAATCAGGTGATTCACCTCACCAATCAGCAGCACGCGCGCATTCTCGAAATACCCTGTATGGTCCGGCGCCTCGATGGTCAGTCCGATTCGCACATGATTGCCGGGGTCTTTTCCGGCCGGTATCGGCAGCTTCACCCGCATCGTGTGCTCGTCCCAATCGAACGACGTGGGCTTGCCGCCTGCCACCAGCGGGCCGTGCGGTTCGCGATCGAGCTGCAACACCACCTCACCCGGCGCCGGCGCGGAAAACTCCATGGCGATGATGCCGTTCTCGTATTCGATCGCAGTCAGTTCTTCGGTTGCGTAAACCAGATAATCGGACGGGGCGAGTCCCGTGCAGCCCTTGCACAAAGGCCCGGCGACCAGCGGCACGTGAACCGGCAACATCGCTGCGCCATGCGCGGGAACAGTGACGCCGGGAATCATGATCGGGCTGGCGCTCCGATCACCGCGGTTTGACAGGGCTCTGATGTCGCCGGTCCAGTCTGTCTTCGAGTCGTTGATGACGGACACGACCGACACCCCCGGATAACCGAACTCCGCCGCCGATAACAGAGCGGGCGGCTTCGCTCCCGCCGCCACTTCGATCCGCGCGCCGGGAGTGAGTTGCATCTGGCCGAACGTTGCGCCCCAGTACGCCGCCAGTTGCGCGGCCCGGCGCAGCGGAATCGTCGCAGGCTTCTCGTCACCCGTAAAATTCACCGCGCCGGGTCTGAATCCGTTTGGGCCGATCGTGTCCTCCACGTCAGACCAGACCACCGCCGGCGCATGCCGGTCTATCGCGCGCCGCTCCCGAATCAGCGTGTCGCCTTCAAGTGCGGCAATCCGCACCGCACCCGTGGGCAGCGGCCCTGTAAGCGGTCCGCCGTGCGCGCGCGAAAGAGGTTCCAGGTCGTCCGGAATCGGCCCTTCGAGATCCGCCTCGATATCCAGCCGCCGAACAATGCCAATCACTTCCCGCAGCCGCGCCGCGTCCCCGCCAGGCGGCAAACTGACATGCCGGATACCGATGTTCTTCAGCCACACCAGTTCCCGCTCGCACAAATGCGCGGGGAAAGCGCTCCAGGGAAACTCGACCGACTCCACCCACGCCGGCGCCGGGACAGCCAGGGCAATAAGAACGATAAAAAAACGAATCACTGCGCGCCCTGTTTGCGCAACCTGTAATCTTCGACGAGCGGCATGCGAACCACGCGGCACATCTCAAACAGACGTGAGCGCGCCCTCGGACCGATACGCTCGCTTAGCGTTGTCCGGTAGTCCACCGGTTTGCCCGGCTCGGCGCGCTGGACGGTTGCGTAGCCTGCCTCGGCGTCGATCAGATTCGTCGTCGCGATCAGCGATTTCCGGTTATTGCAGCGATACGTAATGATGGAAGTGACCGTATCCTCCACCCAATCCGACATGCGGTGTGCGCCGAGATCATCCAGCAGCAGAACTTCCGCTTCCATCGCATCCCGGTAAGCTTCCTTGTCGCCGACGCGCGATTCGTCGTTGCTGAAGCTTGAGCGGATACGGTCGAGCAGGTTCTGGAAATCGAAGTACAGCCCTTCGAAACCCTTGGCCATAATCGCCCGCAGCGCCGCCACCGCCAGATGCGTCTTGCCGGTGCCGGGTTCGCCCATCAGCAGCAGTCCCCCATGCCTGCCGTGCGGGTATTCGCGAGCGAAGTTGCGCACCGTCAGCAGCACTTCCTGCATATTCCGGTAAGCGATCGGGTTTTCCCGAGTGAGCAGAAAATTATCGAACGAGGCGTTCGCATAAAGCGGTGGAATCTGCGCTTCCGATTCGAGCCGCTGCGCCCGTTCCACGAGCACGCAGTCGCAGCGCTCGGCGCCCGAAATCTCCTCGCGTTCGACGATTTTCCAACCGGTTCCGTTACATTCGGGGCAAACCGCGGCCATGGGTTGTCTCAGTATGGGGTTGTCCAATTATCGCTTCATTCGATGGACGCGAGCACCGCCCCGGCGACCACACTGTCCCCTTCGTGAACGGCGATCGACGCCACACGCCCCGCGCGCGGCGCCTTCATTTCGTTCTGCATCTTCATCGCTTCCACCACCACCATGCCCTGCCCTGCTTCCACCTGCTCGTCGGCCTCGACCAGAATTCGGACCACTTTACCCGGCATGGGGGCCGAAATCACCGCGCGCCCGTGCGCGCCGGCCGCGCCGACCGACCGTTTCCAGGCTCTCGGGTCTTCGATCTCGAACGAAAAACGATGGCCGCCGATCGCGATCTCCGCCCCGGCTACCCGCGCTTCGAAAGACCGGCCATCGAGCAGCACCGAGTAAACGCCCGGTTCGGTCTCGACGACATCGGCATTCGCGGGCTCAACGATTTCGCCATCGACGCGAATCACGGATCTCACTGCAGCAGCGCGTCCCTTCCGATCGCAATCCACTTCGACCCGTTCGAACTCGCCACCCCCGCCGTCGCCGCAGTTTCCGTTTGCTGCCTCAAAGCCACCAGCGCCGCGATTCGCTTCACTTCTTCATCCGCCGGCTTCTCGAACGAAATTCCACGCCGCAGCATCTCGTCAAGATAGTTCGTGTGAATCTCGCCCGCGCGAAATCCCGCATCATTCAGCACCGCCTCGAACAGCGAAATATTCGTGCGTATTCCGCCGACGTGATATTCGCCGAGGGCGCGCAGCATACGATCAATGGCGCGATCCCGCGCGTCGGACCAGACAATCAGCTTTGAGAGCATCGGATCGTAATCCAGCGGTACCGTCCAGCCCGCATAGATGCCGGAGTCCACGCGCACGCCCGGTCCCGCCGGCTCGCTCAACTGCGTAATCTTCCCCGGCGACGGGAAGAAATTATTCCCCGGATCTTCCGCGTAAATCCGGCACTCGATCGCCGCCCCGCGCAGCGCTATCTCCTCCTGCGTGAACGGCAGTTTCGTGCCCGCCGCAATCTCCATCTGCAACCGCACCACATCGAGCCCGGTCACCAGTTCCGTTACCGGGTGCTCCACCTGCAGCCGCGTGTTCATTTCGAGGAAATAGAATTGCCCCGAATTCTCCGCCAGAAACTCAACCGTCCCGGCATTGAAATAACCAGCCTCGCGCGCCGCCCGAATGGCCGCTTCGCCCATGCGTTCGCGCATGCCCGGCGTCTTCACCACCAGCGGCGATGGCGATTCCTCGATCACCTTCTGGTGCCTGCGCTGGATCGAGCATTCGCGCTCGCCCAGATGGATCATGTTGCCGTGCTGATCGCCGAACACCTGAATCTCGACATGGTGCGCATTCTCGATCAGCTTCTCCACATAAACGCGCCCATCGCCGAACGCCCGCAGCGCCTCGCTCGAAGCCGATTCGAACGACGAAACGAAATCCGCCTCGCGATCCACCCGCCGCATGCCTTTGCCGCCGCCGCCCGCCACCGCTTTCAGCATCACGGGAAACCCGGCGTCGCGCGCGAACCGCAGCGCTTCACCGGGCGATTCAAGTCCTTCCTCGGTTCCCGGCGCGATGGGCGCGCCTCCGGATTTCGCCAGCCGCCGCGCTTCGGTCTTCGATCCCATAGCTGCAATGGCGCTCGCGGGCGGACCGATGAACGTGAATCCCGCGTCCACGCAAGCATGCGCGAACCGCGCGTTCTCGCTGAGAAATCCATAGCCGGGATGAATGGCGTCCACGCCATGCTTCTTCGCGGCTTCCAGAATGCGATCGATATTCAGGTAGCTCTCGCGCGACGGCGCCGGACCGATATGCGCCGCTTCATCGGCTTTGCGCACATGCAGCGCCGCGCGGTCGGCATCTGAGTAGACCGCGACAGATGCGATGCCCATCTCCCGCAACGTGCGGATAATACGCAGCGCGATCTCGCCGCGGTTTGCAATCAGAACCTTTCGAAACACCCGAGACTGATTGTAGCCACCGCTTCACGGCCGATCACCGCCTCAGCCACCTGCACACAACGAACGTTATTGTCTGTTTTTGGAACCCGCAGTTCCGGTCGCTGTCTGCTCCATGGACAATTGCCTTGCGATGCGGCCCAGTGCCTGGTTCACCCGCCGGCCTGCGTCGCGGGATCGAGCAGACGGTTGAGCCTGCCTTCCGGGATCCCGCTCTTCTCTGCCGCCACTTCGCGCACCGTGCGGCCACTCCTGTAAGCTTCCTTCACCAGTTCCGCCGCGCGCTCGTATCCGATCTCCGGCGCAAGCGCCGTTCCCATCGAAAGCGACTGCTCGACGAAAGCTCCGGCGCGTTCACGATTCGCTTCAAGTCCCTTCACCAGCCGACGCGCGAAGTTCGAAACGCCGTTCGCCAGCAGGTCAATGGCTTCGAGCAGATCGTAGGCCATCACGGTCATCATCACGTTCAGCTCAAAGTTGCCCTGGGCATCGCACCACGCGATCGTCGCGTCGTACCCGATCACCTGCGCGCAAACCATCAGCAGGCTTTCAGCGATCACCGGATTCACCTTGCCCGGCATGATGCTCGACCCCGGCTGCACTTCCGGCAGCTTCAGTTCGCCGATCCCGCAGCGCGGACCGGAACCGAGCCAGCGGATGTCGTTCGCGATTTTCGTCAGCGACACCGCGCATCCGCGAAGCGCTCCGCTGAGCCCAAGCACGGCGTCTCTTGCGCCCTGCGCTTCAAAATGATTCCGCGCTTCAGTGAACGGCAGGCCTGTAACGCGCGCAAGATCCGCGATCACCTGGGCAGCGAACCCGTGCGGAGCATTCAGGCCGGTTCCCACGGCCGTGCCCCCGAGTGGCAGTTCCATCACGTCTTTCACTGCGCGTGAAATCCGCTCCGCCGCGTTCGACACCTGCGCGCAATAGCCGGAGAATTCCTGGCCGAGCCGCATGGGGACCGCGTCCTGCAAATGCGTGCGGCCGATTTTCATTACGCCATGGAATTCGCGAGTCTTGCGG
>DAIDJK010000280.1 GCA_027450225.1 Bryobacterales bacterium
GGCGTCGCTGATCGAATCGATGCGCTGCGCCGCCTGGCCCAGGATGCCGGAAGGGGCCTTCAAATCGAGGTCGATGGTCGCGGTCGATTCGTAGAGCGGTCTCAAAGAGGCGCATACGGCATAGGCGGACAGGGCGGCAGCGGCCGCCACGCCGGCGATTACCCACTTCCGCCTGGCGAGCGCCGCAAGATATCCGCTCCACGGCGCGGCCGCCGATTCCGTTACCCGCTCATGCGCGGTGATTCGGCCCGCATCCGGACTCAACTGAGATGTTCGAGGAGCTATGTCCTTCATATCCTGTGAATGACTTTCCCGGCCTAACGGCGCCATATCAATACTCCCGAAGCCGTACCGGCGCCGAACGTGACGATCCGGTCTATGGTGGTGGCGGTCATCCGGCGATGCTTGTCGTCCGGGATATACAAGATGTCGTTGGCTTCAAGAGCCACGTCAGGCGATTTGCGATCGAGGATCTTCTGCAGCGCCACGGGTATTTCGAGCCGCTTCGCGGCGCTGCCCTCATCGCGGTAGATATAAGCCACTTTGGAGGCAAAGGGCGACAAGCCCTGGGAAAGCGCCAGTGCTTTCAACACCGATGTCTCGGCGGCTTTCTGAATGGGAAACTCGCCGGGCCTGGTTACATTTCCCAGCACGAAGAACCTGCCGATCTCCGGCACGCGAACCTCTTCGCCACCGGTGAGCATGAGGTTGAGATCGGGCCGCTTGCCCCCGATCAGCTCCTCGACGGGAATGTGCGTAGTCTTGCCGGGCTCGTCACTGCCCTCTTTTCGAGGCGCAGTGACAAGGATCTCCGGGCCGGCCGCGTCGCTGAGCCCATCCGCTTTCGCGATGGCGTCCAGCAGAGTGGTTTTGCCGGTCTCCTGAAAGGTCAGCGGCTTCTTTACCGCGCCGGATACGGTGATGGGCCTGCTGCGATATTCCACAACGGTAACGGTGATTACGGGGTCGACGAGTATCTCGGAACTTACAAACGCCTTTGCGATGACGGGTTCCAGTTCCGTGGGACGAAGCCCTTCGGCCCGGATGGGCTGCGCCAGCATGGGCAGATCGATATCGCCGCCGCCCGATACGCGGGTTCTCCGGCTGAGCGCGGGAACGCCGTAAACAGTGATGTTCAGAAGATCATCGGGGCCGATCGGCGCAGACGGCATGATCAGAGCGCCGGGCGCTGCGTCGGCGTCCTGAACGGCGGATTGCGCCAGCGCGGAACCGGCGGCCGCCTGAAGCGCGGCAACACCGAGACACAGTGAAGCCAGACAAGATAGCCGGACATTGATAAACATAGACGAACACATAGACCAAGATCCTGTTGACTGACGTCTGATCCGGACGGCGGATGCTGCTGTGAGCTGCAGTTACAACAAGTCAGAGCGGCGTAATATCATCCGCACTTACCTGGATCGAGATGGATTTCTCGAGCAGGTCAACGGAGATGACAACCCGGGCGCCCGCATCACATTGTTTGAGTACGCCTTCGATGCCGGCGAGCACGCCACGAGTGATCCGCACGCGATGGCCGGTTCGCAGATACGGGCTGGGCGCCGCGCCCGCCGTCAGAGCGCGGCGAACCGCCAGAATGTCGTCATCCGGAATTGGGGTAATTGCGCCCCCGAAACCGACGATTTCGCTGACCGCAGGACTGTTGAGTATGCCGAATTTATCGGCTGGAGAGAACTTACAAAATATGTAACCCGGGAAAAGAGGAGCCTCTACGGTTTTGGCGCGGTCCGAATAGTTGCGGCGCACTTTGTATGTCGGGGCAAACGGATCGTAACCCTTGATGCGTAAGGCCGACGCGGCGACGTGCTCCGATCGCGCCCGCACCCTTAGTGCGAACCAGGGCGCAGGTGTACCAGCAGATTCCACACTGGAAGTGCACATCTGGAATCAACCCTCCAAATTAGCTATGAACTAACGGTCTTTTGACTCAGAATGGTCGATGGACGGAGATGACCTTGACGATATAAACGGAATCGAGCCGTGCGACTACTGAATCAGGCGGGGATTACTTCTACGGCATGCTTCGCCACTTTTGCGTCATCTACGATGATGCGCAAAACGAACGACGGTAGACGTTGAAGTCCGGGACGACAGCACTAAATGCTGGATCGTAAGCCGGATCAACCTTCTATTGAAAGTGAGGTTAGCATGCCGGGCCGCCGATTTGGAAATACAAAGAGGCGAGAATCGAATGACGCTTTTGTTGAACTGTGATCGGAGTCACGCGCGGGGATCGCGCCATCGGATTGCGGAGTTACTCGGCTTATGCGGGATGGCCGCTCTATAATCGCTGTTTGATCGCGACTCCGCTTATTGCCTGCAGCAGCCGCACGGTACGGGCTTCCATAAACAGGAAGCTCCGGCAGAAGCCGCTGTTCTGTATGTGCGGCGAACGGATGCCCGCCATCGCCGGGCTGTGCGGAAAGTGTTATCGCGCGCGGCGCCATTCGAAGGATTACTTCAGCGGCAATCGGGAAACGGTGCTGGAGCGCGACCGGTTTCGATGCGCGAGCTGCGGGGCAGGGAACGGCAGCGTGCTTCATGTACACCATCGCGAACCCGGCAACAGCCATCCGGATCGTCTGATCACGGTATGCGCGGCGTGCCATGCGCGGCTGCACCGGCTTTGCGCGATCCACAGATGGATGCCGGAGCTGCTTGCGCTGCTCTGGACCGAACAGCATCCCGCGGCCCCCGTGCAATTGCAGTTTTCGTTCGGGAGGGAAGCGTGAGCAGCAGCAGACGGGATGTTCTGAAGCTGGCTGCGCTGGCGGCGCCAGTGCGCGCGGCGTCAGGCGGGAAACTGCCCAACGTGCTGTTCGTGATCGCGGATGAGTGGCGGCCGCAATCGACCGGTTATAACGGCGACCCGAACGTTCACACGCCGGTACTCGACCGCCTGGCGCGGGAAAGCATCAGCTTCGACAACGCAATCTCCGGATGCCCGGTCTGCTGCCCAGCGCGCGCCAGCATCATGACCGGCCAGTATCCGCTGACGAATGGCGTCTTCATCAACGATGTGGAGCTGAAGCCGAATGCGCCCACGCTCGGCGAGTGCTTTGCCAGGGCCGGTTACCGCACCGGCTACATCGGGAAATGGCATTTGTACGGCAGCCCGGATGGTCATTATGGACGGCGCCTGGCTTACATTCCGCCGGACCACCGGTTCGGATTCGATTACTGGAAGGCGTGCGAGTGCAGCCACGATTACAACCACTCGCTTTATTACGAAGGCAACGATCCGGCGCCGCGTTACTGGCCCGGCTATGACGCGGATGCGCAAACCGCGGACGCCTGCAGGTTCATCGATTCGCATGCGGCGCGGCGGGGACCATCCGGCGACGATCCGTTCTTTTTGTTCCTGTCGCTCGGGCCGCCGCACTTTCCGTATGGGACGGCGCCAGAAAAATACCGGGCCATGTACGCGGACCGCGCGATCCGGTTGCGCCCGAATGTACCGGCCGACAGGCGCGGCGAGGCGGAGAAAGACCTGCGCGGCTACTACGCCCACATGGCCGCGCTCGACGATTGCTTCGCGCGTCTGCTGGCCACGCTCGAGCGAAACAAAATCGCCGGGGACACGATCGTGATCTTCACGTCCGATCACGGCGACATGATGCTGTCGCAGGGACTGACGACGAAGCTTTACCCGTGGGAGGAATCCGTGCGGATTCCATTTCTTGTGCGCTATCCGGCGAAGTTCGGCAGGAAAGGCCGGCGCGTGACGGCTCCGCTGAATACGCCGGACATGATGCCCACGCTGCTGGGGCTGGCCGGTATTCCGATTCCGGATGGCGTGGAGGGGCGGGATTTATCCGGCATGCCCGGCGGCGGCGCGGACGAGGCGGCTTTCATCAGCCTGCCGGTTCCGATTACGGAAGCGCGCCGCTACGGCTTCGCCGAATACCGGGGATTGCGAACGGGCCGTCACACCTATGTTCGTTCGATTCACGGCCCGTGGCTTCTGTACGACAATCGCGAAGATCCGTACCAGATGCGCAACCTCCTGAACCGGCCGGAAGCGAGGACGGCGCAGCAGAGACTCGACAGGCAGCTCGATGCGCGGCTGCGGGCGCTGAAAGACGATTTCCTGCCCGCGGCCGAGTACGTGAAGCGGGCGGGCGTGGGCCATTACCGCGAAGTGAACGCCGCGGTGGGGCATGTGAAGAGCCCGTGGGGCGACTGGGAATCGACGCTGTAACCGGCGGTCAGGACATTCTGGGCGCGCCGCCGGGAGCGAGGTGAAGCTGGGGATTTTGCGAAATCGCTTCATGCAGCGCGTGGATTACTTTCTCATCCGTCGCGGCTGACTTCTGGAATTCGGCCGGATACTGCGCGGCGAATTCGAGGCCGGCGTCGGTGTAACGGAGATGGTAATCGGGGTTCGGTTTCTTCATCTGAATATCGACGCTTTTCTCGAGGGCCGCGTGCTGCCGCTCGATATCGGCGCGGTAGGGAGCGAGCACGGATTCGACAGCGGCGGTGAGCGTGGAACGCGCGGCTTCGATGCTGGTATCGGCCGCAAGCGTGACGCTGACTTTGCGCCAGATGTAATTGGCGCCCGAAATCTGTTTGAACAGAGGCGCGGGCTGGAAGAGGACGGAATTGGAAAGGACGACGATTCGGCCGGTGGGATGCAGGTCCGGCGGCGCGCCCCCCAGTTCCATGAGGTAAAGGCGCACGAGGCCGATATCGACGACGTTGCCGGTGACGCCGGAGATGGTGACGAGGTCGCCTACTTTGACGCCGTAACGGCCGATGAAGAAGAAATAGGCGACCACGGCGAGCAGCACGTTCTGCAGCGCCACCGCGATGCCCGCCGTGAGGAAGCCCGCGTAGGTGGCAAGAGAACCGAAATCGGAAACGACGCCGAGCACGACGAGAACGCCCATGGCCGTCCCGATGACGACGCGCCGCACGAGCGTCAGCTGACGCCGCCGACGGACATCCTGGATATAGCGGAATGTGGCGCGCCGCCACACGGCCGATATCGCCAGCAGAACGATGATTCCGCCGCCGATCATGACGCTGCGGATAAACAGGGTTCGGGCCGTCTCGTTTCTCTGGCGTTCGTCGGCGGCGCGAAGTTCATCGAGATCGCCGCGCGCGCCGTTGATGAGAATCTGCTGCTCATCGAGCGGAACGAGCGCGGTGGAGAGGCGGTGAAACTGCGCGGTAAGGCCATCGATGCGGCGCTGGTCGGCCGTGACCTGGTCCACGGTTTCGCTGGCGGCCGCTCCGGAGAGCTGATCGCTGAGCTGCACGGCGGAACGAAGCGCTGAGGTGAGGGGAAGCTTGAGCTTGTCGATCTCGTCGGAGAGCGCGTCGGTAGCGGCTGCGGCGCTCTTCAGCTGCGACTCCGTTTTGGCGAACGAGATCAATTCCGAGAGCAGGGAAAGCAGGCCGGCCGATTGCGGGCGAAAGGCGGATGAGCTGGCCGGGCGGGCGCCTGCGGCGGGAAGCGGCTGCGGCGTTACCGGATTCTTTTGGCCGGCGGCCGGGCGGGTGGCGCGCCGCGCTTCGGGAACGCTGCGCTCAAGATCGTTGATCTGGCTGTCGAGACCTCCCGCGGCGGGGACGCCCGCGGCGGATACGATGCCCTGAATGGTCTGCTGCACCTGCTGGGCGAGATTGAGTTCGGCGCCCAGCTCGCGGCGCTGCGCTTCGAGCAGTGGCCGCTGCTTTGCGGGAGACTTCGGCAGTGCGGCGTCGAGCGCGGCGAGGCGCGCCTGGATATTGCCAATCCGGTTGGCGGCGCGTTCGGCGGCCTGCTCCAGATTGCGGCCGCCGGCGGCTGGCCCCTGCTGGTTTTGCGGGCCGCCGGCGGCGATGAGGGCGGCATCGGCGCGGGCGAAATCGAAGCCGGATTCGACGGCTCGAAGAGCTGTCTGATGCAGGCTGTTGTTCAGCACGATTTCGTCCGAGATGCCTTCGAGCGTCGCCGTCGCCTCAACCGTGCGGTACCAGGCGATGGTCTGCTCGAGATGATCGATCACCGCCGGGGCGGCGACCGAGGCGCCGGGTGGTTGAACAGAGGGCGCCTGAGCAGGGGGCGTCTGGGCCAGGGCGAGCGCCGCAGGCAGGAGAAGAGCAGCGCCGGGAAGGCGATTTCGGAGTTTGTGGATATTCAAGCTGGACAATGCCGCGATATCCCGAAGTATGACAAGGCAGGCGCGACGGTTCCGGGGGACGGACGTTTCAGAGATGCGCGCGGGCCGCTGCGGCGTTCGGGATTGCACTCAGTTACTCGCAGGAATGGCCGGACCATGCTTGCGTTTCAAACGGTCCCTGTGATAGCGTTTCGCCTCAAGGCTTCCCCGAGGAGGTAATTATGGGGCGTTTATGGCGGCGAATTCAAATCGCTCTGGCGCTGATTTCCGCGAGTGTTCCGGGAATTCTTTTCGGCCAGGCGAACAACCGCGTGAGCGGAATTGTGACGGACCCGTCCGGCGCAGTGATCGCGGGAACGGCCATTACGGCGCGCAATACGGCGACCAATGCGGTTACCACGTCGCAGACCAACGACAGCGGCTACTACGTTCTGCAGCTCCTGGTGGGGACGTACTCGATCGAGGCGTCGAAAGCCGGATTCCGCACGGCCATGCGGCAGAACGTAATCGTCACCGTCGGAGCGGACATGAGCATCGATTTTTCGCTGACGATTGGAACCGCCGAGCAGACCGTGCAGGTGCAGGGCGAAGCTTCACCGCTCATCACGCCGGATTCGAGCCAGGTACAGACGACGGTGGATTCCGAGATGGTGCAGAACCTTCCGCTTGAAGTATCGGGCGGGATACGCAATTCGGCGGATTTCCTGAAGCTGACGCCGGGTTATCAGGGCAACTCCTTTTCGGCGCGGCTCAACGGAGGCGTGGGGCTCGACCAGGAAGTGACGGTGGACGGAGCGACGGTTTCGCCGGTGGCGTTCGGCTCCGGCATTCAGGGATCGCAGAACACGGTGCCGGGATTTGCGGTGCAGGAATTCCAGGTGATCGGCAGCAACATCGAGGCGCAATACGGGCGCACGTCGACGGGAGTGATCAAGTACGTCTACAAGTCCGGCACGAATGATTTTCACGGCTCGGCTTTCGAGTATCTGAAGAACCGGGTGCTCGATGCGCGCAATTTCTTTTCGAGCACCACCAATCAGGACAACCAGAACGAATTCGGCGCGGATATCGGCGGTCCGGTGATCCTGCCCAAATTCAACGGGCGCAATCACACCTTCTTCTACGCCTATTACGACGGTTTTCGCTATAACAGTTCGAACACCGGCAGCTTCTACAGCCTGCTGACGCCGGCCATGAGAGCCGGCGACTTCAGCGCCGCGGGTATTCCGGCGATCTACGATCCGAACTCGACCACATCGAACGGGCAGGGAGGCTTCACGCGGACCCAGTATCCCGGCAACGTGATTCCGCTGAGCCAGCTGAGCCCTATCTCGACGTATTTCGCCAATCTGTTCCCGAGGCCGAACCGGCCAGGAGTTGCGAACAACTTCCTGGGCACGACGGTCAGCACGAATCAGATGGATCAGGGGCTGATCAAGATCGATCAGATTATTCCATCGGGGCGCTTGTCGGTGAGTTACAACGATACGCGCGAGCCAACTTCCTCGAACGGGCCGTTCGGGCCGGTTTTGAGCGGTACGTTCGGCAACAACTATGGCCACCGGGCGATCGTGAATCTCGATAACACGATTTCGCCGACGATGCTGAACCATTTCGACGCCTCGTTCAACCGCTGGCTGCTGTTCAATCATCAGGGCGGGCAGATTTATCTGGGCAACGGCGCGGGGCTGAACGCAAAGGCGGGGCTGGGCGGCATTCTCGATACGAGCGGAGAGGCAACCATCAACGCGGGCGGATACTATCTGGGCGTGGGCGGGGGCGTGAACCGGATTGCGCACCAGAATTGGAAAATCGATGATGACTTCACGTGGGTGAAGGGCAAGCACGAATTCCAGTTCGGCATCGAGCAGACGCGCTTCTATACGACGGGGCTGCAGCAGGCCGGAGGTTTTACTCCCTTCGGTACCTATGACTTCGGACCTCTTGAAACCGGCTTGCCCGGCAGCGGCAACACAGGCTTCGCGGCGGCAAGCTACATGCTCGGCAACGTTGACAGGGCCACTTATGGCCAGCAGCCTTCGCAGGCGTGGCTGTTCCGTTACTGGGGCCTGTATGCGCAGGACAGATGGAAGATCCGGCCGAATCTGACGCTGACGTATGGCGTGCGATGGGAACACGAGCCGCCGGTTCACGACAAACTGGACCGCATTGCAGACTTCAGCCCATCGCTGGCCAATCCTGGCGCGGGAAATATTCCGGGCGCGCTGGTGTTCGCCGGCAACGGCGCGGGGCGCACGGGACAGCAACAATTTGCGAACGACTGGTATGGGGGATGGGGGCCGCGCATAGGGCTCTCCTGGTCGCCTTTGAAAGACACGGTGTTCCGCGCGGCTTATGGTCTGATGTACGACACCAACGCAGGTCCCGGCATTTTCCTGAACCAGCAAGGCTTCTTCACCGAAGCGACAGTCAGCAGCCTGAACGGCGGCATAACGCCCGCGTTCAACTGGGCGGTGGGATTTCCGCCGGTACAACTGGGCCCGTATTTCAACCCTACTTTCGCGAATGGCGGCTCTACTTCTTACATGCAGCCGAACGGAGCGCGCATGCCGCAGATCGAAAACTGGAACGTCGGCATGCAGCATCAGTTTCGAGGCAGTCTGGTGGTGGATGCGTCTTATGTCGGTACAGCGGCGCACCATCTTCTGAACGGAAATCTGAATTACAACCAGCTCAATCCGAGTTATCTGGGGCTGGGATCGCTGCTGAGCGCGTCGATCGCGTCGCCACAAGCCATGGCGGCGGGAATTCCGCTGCCCTATGCGGGCTTTACCGGCAGCGTGGCGCAGGCGCTGCGGCCGTTCCCGCAGTACCAGACGATCACGCTTTCTTCCGACCCGATCGGGAACAACAATTACAATTCCTTCCAGTTGCGCGTGCAGAAGCGTTTCAGCCAGGGCATCTCTTTTCTGATGACCTATGTGCTTTCCAAGGACCTGACGGACGCCGACGGCGCGGGCGGCGGAACGTTCCTCGGCAGCGCGCAGAACTATTACAACCTGCGGGCCGAGAAGGCGGTATCGAGTTCAGACATTCCGCAATCGGTGGTACTGGCCTATGTGTATGAGCTGCCTGTCGGTTCGGGCAAGCCTCTTCGCACCGGCAATCGCGTGATCGATAACTATGTGATCGGCGGCTGGAAGACGGGTGGAATCGTAACGCTGCAGGGCGGCACTCCACTGGGCGTGAGCACCGAATTGAGCCTGCCCGCGATTGGCGGCGTGCGACCGAATGTGGTGAGCAGTAATGTGTATCTGAATCACAATCGCGGCACTTTCGATCCGGCCACGAACCTTTACCTGAACCTTGCGGCCTTCGCGGCCCCGGCGCCGTACACTTTCGGCAATGCGCCGCGGCTTTTCAGCCAGTATCGCGCGTTCGGCATGGAAGAGTGGGACGCGATGCTCGAGAAGGAGTTTCCGATTTACGAGCGCCTGAAGCTGGATTTCAAGGCGGAGTTTTTCAACATCCTGAACATCGTGAACTTCGGCGCGCCGAATACGGACATCAACAGCCCGGCGTTTGGGCAGATCACAAGCGCGGGTCCGTCGCGCACGGGCCAGATTTCCACGACGCTGATGTGGTGATGCGCCGGCTTACGCTGCTGCTGGCCTGCGCGTGCCGGCTTGCGCCGGGCGCGGAAGTGGAAAGCTGGAGCGCCGGGCATCTGCCGGAAGAAGCCATTCTGCGCTCCGGCCGAACTTTTGCGTGGGTTCGCGCCCTCGAAGCGGATATCGGGCGCGATCCTTCGAATGCCCGGAATCATGCGGCGCTGGCGCTCGGGTACTTCCTGCTGCGGCAGCGCCGGTTCTCGCATGAGGAGATTGAGCGGGCGCTCGCGCTCGATCCTCATTCGGTGGAAGTGAACTACATCGCCGGGCGGATCGAGATGGACCTCGATCAGGATTACCGCGCCGCGACGCCGCGCTTCGAGGCCGTGCTGGCGGCTTCGAAAGACAATTTCAAAGCAAGATACTTTCTGGGCGTGTGTCTTCGCGGTCTGGGTAAACACGCGGAAGCGCTCGCCGAGTTTCGGAAAGCGGCGGTGAATGCGCCTTACGACTGGGCGTGGGCGGCGGTCGCCGAAGAGGAACTGAACGCGGGCGAGGCGCAACAGGCGCTGGCGGCGGCGCAGAAGGCCGCGGCGATGAAGCGCTCGGCGGAGAATCTGGCGCTGATGGGGAAGGCCTGGATGGCGCTCCAGCAGGATGAGAAAGCGCGTGAGTGTCTGGAAGAGGCAGTGAAGACTGATCCGCAGTGGGAGACGCCGCATTACCTTCTGGCGCGGATCTACGCGAAGAATCCGGATGGCGCGGCGCAGGCGCGGGCGGAGAGGCAGCGGTTCGAGGAATTGAGAGATGCGGCGCAATAAGCTGGCCGCGGTGTTTCTGGGATGCGCGTGGGCCGCGAGTGCGGCGGGGCCGCAGGCGTCGAGCCGCCAGGAACTCGACGCTTTCGGCGCGGCTGTGGAAGCGCCGGATTCGCTGGCGCGCATTCGGGCCTGCGAAGCGTTTCTGGCGCGCTATCCGCATTCCGAATTTCTCGAGAAAGCCCTCGAACTCGAGATCGACGCGTTTCACGACCGCGGCGACCGCGCCGCCGTGGAGCGAATCGGAGCGCGCATTCTTGCGCTCGACAAAAAGAACGCGCGTGTACTGGCGGAAATGGCCGAAGCCGAAGTTGCGCAGGAGAAGACAGCCGCGGCGCGGGATGCCGCTGAAGCGATGGCCGCGCTCGACCAGCTGCGCCGGCCGGAAGAGATGAATCGCGCCGAATGGATCGCGTACAAGCGGGACGTGGCGGCCTCGATTCATGCGACGCGCGGGCTGCTGGCGATTGGGGACGGCCGCTATGCGGAAGCGGCGGCGGAGTTGCGCCAGAGCGTCGCGGTTCATCCGGACAAGGCCGAATGGCAGCGGGATCTCGGGCTCGCGCTGCTGGAAGCGAAGCAGCCTCAGGAGGCGGTGGTCGCGTTCGAGAGCGCCCATGCGCTGCGGCCGCAGATGCCGGGCGCGGCGTTGTTTCTGGGCATTGCGGAACTGCGCCTCGGAAGGTTCGAAGATGCGGCGCGCGATTTGAATGCGGCGGTTGAGCGGGAACCGGCGCAGCGGGAAGCGTGGCTGAATCTGCTGCGCGCCAGACGTGCGCTGGGCAGTTTCGAGGAAGAGCTGGCGCAACGTGCGGCGCGGCGTTTCCCGAACGATCCGGACATTCAGTTTGAGGTTGCGGAGGCGGCGCTCGACCAGATTCGCGAGATTGCGCGGCGCGTGAACGAACTCGGTCCGGAGAGCGCGGATTTTCGGGCGCTGGTGGCGCGCAAGCGAGGC
>DAIDJK010000281.1 GCA_027450225.1 Bryobacterales bacterium
TTGAGCGCCATCACGTCGTACTGCGGATTGGTGCTCTTCAGCGTGTACCAGTAGATCTGGCCAACGGGACTCCAGTCGGTGCCCATCTGCGGCTGGATGTTGCCGGGCAAACTGAGTTGTGAAAGCCGCTCGAGCACCTTCTCGCGATTCCAGTCATTCTCCGATTCGTCATCGAAGATCATCGTCACGCTGGACAGGCCGAAGATGGAGATGGAGCGCAGGTTGCTCATGTGCGGAATCCCGTTCATGACGATCTCGATGGGGATCGTGACCTGCTGCTCGACTTCCTCGGCGGCCCGGCCCGGCCATTGCGTGATCACGGTGACGTAGTTGTTGGCCACGTCGGGATAGGCTTCCACCGGGAGATTGTGGAAAGAGATGGCGCCCCAGATGAGCAGCAGCACGGCCGCCAGCAGGACGAGGAAGCGGTTATTGAGAGCGAAATCGACGGCGGCGCGAATCATCTTTGCTTCCGATAACGGAGCTTATTGCTCCACCGTGTTCTGCAGAACCAGCGCCGTTTTCACGACGCGGTCTCCCGGCGCCACTCCGGCGACGATTTCCTGCATGTTGTCCGGCAGCATTTTGCCCGGGGTCACTTCAAAGCGGCGAAACTCGTTCTGGCCGGCGGGTTCGTACACCCAGTCGCGATCGTGCAGGTGAAGAACGGCGCTGGCGGGCACCTGAGCGCGCAAGTCCTTGTGGCTGCCGTGGAAGGTTGCGGTAACGAACATGCCGAAGCGCATCAGGCCGGGGTTCCGCATTTCGAGCCGGACCTTTGCGGTGCGCACATTCGGATCGAGGATGGGCCCGATGTTGCTGATGCGGCCCTGAAACACGCGGTCCGGATAAGCGTTGAGCCGTACGTCGGCAAACTCTCCGATATTCACCAGCTTCAGATCGTTCTCGTAAACGTCACAGAGAACCCAGACGTACGACATGTCGGAAATGGTGAACGGGTTGGGCGACGAAAGCCCCTGCACGCCCGATGAATTCGTCACCTGCTGGTCCGTAATCACGCCGGACGCCGGCGCGTGTATGTCCACGATCGTGCTCTGGCCGGATTTGTCGACTCCCAGCACGCGCAGCTTTTCTTCGGCGGTGGCGACCGTGACGCGCGCCTTCTCTTCGGAATCGATGGCCACTTCGAGGTCCTTCTGGGCCATGGCGCCGTTGTCGTAGAGAAGCTTCGCGCGATCCAGCTGCGCCTGGGCGAGAGTTTCATCGGCGACGGCCTGGCGGTAATCGGAATAGGCGCCCGAAATATCGGCGCTCTGCACGCGCAGCAGCAGCTGGCCTTTGGTGACGTAATCGCCCAGTTTGGCGCTCACCGAGACGACGCGGCCCGAGGCGAGCGAGATCACCGGGATGTTGCGTGAAATATCCGCGCTCACGGTTCCGGTAACGTTGAGTTCGGGCGCGGCGAGATATTGGGTGGCCTCCACGGTGGGGAATTGCGCGGCGTTTTCGACCTTGTAACTGGCGTTGTCGCCGACATGCTCCACCGGCGGGCTCAGATTCGGCGGCGCTTCGGCGCGCGGGTCGGATCTGGCTTCCGAGCAGGCGGCGGATGCGATCATCGCGGCGAATACCGCGGCGAAAAGCGTGTACTTTTGAATCACGGAAATCGACGGTCTCACTGGAGCACCTCGCGGCCCGCCGCGAAATTCAACTGATTCGCCGCGCTCATCCAGGCGGCGATCAGGTTCAGATAACTCAACTGCGTGGCGCGGTAATCGTTCTGCGCGCTCTCGAAATCGAGCAGCGACGCTCCACCGTGCTGGTATGCGAAAGACATCATTTCCCGTACATCCGCCGCTTCCTTCAGATATTTGTCGCGATAGGGGCGCAGCAGGGTCGCGTTGCCTTCAAGCGTTGTGTAAGCCGAATCGACGTCGGCGAACACCTGCGCCTTCGCCGCTTCGGCCAGGCGCTCGTTGCGGTGAACGTCGATGGCGGTTCTCTCTTTCTCGCCCTGGTTCCGGTCGAAGATGCGGAGCGGAATGCTGACGCTCGCGCCCACGGTATTGAAGGCGTCCGGATTGTTGAATGAGCCGTTGTGGGTCCACCAGGCGCTGATGGTCGGGTCGGTCGAGCCGTTGGCGACCGCGAGTCGATGATCCGTCTTCGCCTTCGTCACCGATTCGAGCGCGGCCTGCAGATCGGGCCGCGTGGCCAGCGCGAGTTGCCGCACCTCGTCGAGCGGGGGGGCTTCGGTGAAATCGTATCTGCCCGTCACATCGAACTGATCCACCGGCGTTCGTTCATTCAGCATCTGCAGCAGCTGGATCTTCGCGGTGCGCAGATTGGTGATGGCGCTTTGCACGTCGGATTCGTAATTGACGCGCTGCAGATCGAGTCTGGCCATGTCCATTTTTGCGATGTCCCCGGCCCTGAGGCGCACGCGGCTCACCTCGAGCACCTTGTCGTAGTAGGCGAGATTCTCCCGCGAAAGATTCAATACCGCCTTCGCCTGCAGGATCTGAACATACGCGTTGCGCAGATTGAACAGAAGATTGCGCTCGAGGTCTTCCTGCTGGGATTGCGTGATGACCGTGTTCTGAACGGCGCTCTGGAGCCGCAGCTCACGCTTGTGATCGCGTTCGTGGAGATAGCTGACCGCCGGCGAATAGAAGGTACCGGCGAACGGCTGCCAGATGCCGTTGTGCGGCACGATCTGCGTACCATCCGCGGTGAACGTCAAATCGGGATTCGGCCTCAGATACGCGGTGATCTCCTCGGCGCGCGCTTCGTCGATATTCAGCTTTCCGGCCAGCAGCTGGGGATTGGTGCGCTCGAAGCGGTCGCGCAGCTGTTCCCAGGTAAATGTCGCCGGCGTCTGACAGAACGCGGCGGCGCC
>DAIDJK010000282.1 GCA_027450225.1 Bryobacterales bacterium
CGAGACCGGCTTCATCGCCCCGGACGATGCCGCGTTCATCGACCACACCGCCCGGCTGCTCACGGACGCCGCTCTCCGCGCCCGCATGGGCCAGTCCGCCCGCGAGTATGCCTGCGCCCAATCCTGGGACGCCGTCTTCGATACCGTCTATGAGGGTTACCGGCTCGCCATCGCCGCCCGTCGCCATCGCCCGGCCGCGTGAAATCAATAACACCACTGTATGGTGGTGTTATTCTGAAATCGGAGACAGGCCATGGCGCAAATAGCCGCATCCGCCTCCCTGACCACCGGACACGCCCCGTTCATCGAAGACGCCCGCGATCACGGCCGACTCTACATCGATCAGCCTTACGAGCTCTACTCCGAGGAAAACCACGAAGCCTGGCGCCGTCTCTACCAACGCATGCTCCCCAAATGGGAGCGCCACGCCAACGAGCATTTTCTAAACGGCGTCCGCTCGCTCTGCCTCGATCCCGATCGCGTCCCGCGCATCGAAGACGTCAACCGCTATCTCTGCCCGCTCACCGGCTTCCGCGCGAAGCCCGTCAGCGGCTACATCCCCTCATTTCTCTTCTTCGACTGTCTGCGTAACCGCGAATTCCCCACCACCATCACCATTCGCGATCTCGCCACGCTCGATTACCTTCCCGAACCCGACATCTTCCACGACATCGCCGGCCACGTCCCCATGCACACGGACCGCGCCTTTGCCGACACCCTCGTCCGCTTCGGCGAATGCGCCCACACGGCCGCCGAAATGGCGTCTTACATTCGCGATGAGCACGAGCGCCTTCGCCGCCTCACCAGCATGCTCAAAGCGATGGCGCGCTTCTTCTGGTTCACCATCGAATTCGGCCTCATGCAGGGCCGCGACGGCATCAAAGCCTCGGGCAGTGGCCTGCTCAGCTCCTTCGGCGAACTGAGCCACGCCATTGAATCGCCCGAAGTCCAGCGCTACCCTCTGCAACTCGAATGGGCCATCAATCAGGCTTTCGAGATTGACCATTACCAGCCGCTGCTCTTCGTCGCCGACAGCTTCGATCAACTCTTCTCCCTCGTCGACCGCCTCGAACGCTGGATGCGCGAAGGCCGCCTGAACAACGTTGCGCCCGGCGAGCCCGAAATCAGCGAGCGCGACCTCAGAAGTTTCCTCGAAGCTGCCCCGTCCGCCTGACGAATGCTCGTCTAACCAGGTGCCCCTTCCACATCCACAACCCGGAAACCAGAATGATCGGAAGAAACACGTACCGCACCTCGGCCGCGTAATACCGCAGATCCTCAAACGGGCTGTAGATGTACCCGATGATCGGAATCCCGAACACGATGTGAATCCAGCGCAAGATCATGCGTACCATTGCCTGATTCATCGCTGTTCCTCCTCGCCTGCGAACTGCTTCGCGTATTCCGCGCTCAGCCGCTTCCAGCCGTCGAACTTCATCGCGTCGCCGCCCACGATCCGGCCGATCGGATTCCCGCCGAGAAGCCCGGCGAGAACGTCGAAAGCAATGTGCCAGCTCGCCGCGCCCCACGAGATGTAGCGCCGGTCGATCTTCTGCAGCAGTCTCAGCCGCGTGCCGCCGCCATCCGGCTCGAGTTCCCATCGCAGATCGCCGAACTCGAGCAGATGCGGAGCATCCGCCTGCCTTACCGTCATCTCCACCGGCGCCGGCGCCCCCACCCACGTCAGATTCACCGTGTTCCCCGCGGTCCCGAGACTCCCGTCCACGTCGAACGGAGCCCACTCCCGCAACTGCCCGGGATCGGTCAGCGCATCCCACACCTTTTCGGGCGCGTGCCGAAGTTGTCTCGTCAGGATCAGCGTCCACTGTTCGCCGCCCTTCCGGACTTCCGCCCCGGCAGCCGGTCCCGGCATATACTCTGCGCGCTCGCTCATTGTCTGCTCCTCTTTTTCGTTTGTGCCGGGTCCGTTTTCTCCATCCGGTCGAGATGCCGTTCGAGCGCGTCCAGATGCGCGGACCAGAACCGCCGGAATGGCGCGAGCCACGCATCCACCTCCTCAAGCCGTTCCGCCCGCAGGCTGTAAACGCGCCGTTGAGCATCCACTTTCGCCTCCACTACTCCGGCATCCCGCAACACCCGCAGATGCTTCGAAACGCTCGGCTGCGGCATCCCCAGCTCCCGCTCGATTTCCCCGACCGACTTTTCGTCCTGGGCCAGCAGGCTCAATATCGCCCGCCGGTTCGGCTCCGCGATGATTTCGAAAACAGACTCCACGGTTTTTATATACCCAAACTGGCATATGCCTGTAAAGGAATATTTGATCACCGGATCGACGCCTCCGCAGCAGTCGCACGCAAATCCAGAACTCAGCCTTTCCGGCCGATTCCCATTGCCTCAAGCCGCGCTTTGAGCGGCGCGAGCGCGGCGGAAATTCGCGTGCTGTCTTCCGCCGTCAGTCTGCCCGTATTCAGATCGCGGCTGATCTTTTCGAACGCGCGAAGCGCCTTGAGCCGTTCGGAGTCCCGGGTTTTGACGTCGCGCGTCGTTTCAGAAATGTCCAGACTCATCATCGCCATATCGATGTCGGTCAGGAGCATTTGCGCCAGCGAGCGTTGCGCCCTTTCGATGACCTCGCGCGCTTCGTGCCTCAATTTCCACACAGCATAGCAGGATTGCCAGCGATCAGCGCCGCTCTCCCGGCAGCCGGAAGGAGCGCCCTCAAGTCCTTCTGAAGACGATGAATGGCGCCGCGAACACGCACAACTGGCTGATCAGCGTGCGAATCGCGTCTGTCCAGAGAGAGGCGACCTGCGGCAGCCCGGTTCCAGCCTTCGATGCGTACTCCAAAAGCGAACGATACGTATAAGGAACCATCGCGACGCGAACGGCGCTGACCACCACCACCAATCCCCAGCACACAACCGCGATCTGCGTCGCGCCGGCAAGGAATCGCGACACCGGCGCGCTCGCCGGCTCCCTTTCCTCCTGCGACGCAAAGAAAAAAGCGCCGAGGAGCAGCATACTGGCGGCATTCGATGCGACGCCCGAAAGCCAGGCAACGTGGCTGATCATCGCTGCTCCTTGATCCATTCCTCCCCGCCTCGCCGCGTAATAAGGGTCGAGATATTCGATCCTCAGTGCCGCCACGACGAACAGACCGAGAACAACCGCCGCCAGCGCCAGCCAGCGCAGCCGTTTCGAGAAACGCAATGTCTCGTGAATTCCGATAAAGCGCAAAATAAAACACCGGCATCGTCGCGCTGATCACGAAAACCAGCAGTGCCATCGGAAGAAGGAGCCACGCTTGCGCCTTCTGACTCGACACGATTCCAGCTGTCGTCTGCAGCAGATTCCAAAAGGGCATGATCAGCGACAAAACGCTCGTCACGAACGCTATGAGCGCGATTCTCCTGATCGTGCCAGCCCACCCCACCGCAGATCCTTCAGTCATCCTCTACTCCCGCCAAAGGCCCGCGCTGAAACCTGAGGATTGCCTTCGGTACAAACGCCACCAGCGCCACTCTCCCGGCAGCCTTATTTCCCTCTGGAAACCACCACAATCATGAATGTGCCCGGCTTCATCCGCGGCCTTCCCTTCGCGCCGGACGCCGTCTCGAACTCGGCCGTCGGCAGGTACAACTTGTGCGTGGACGTATCGATCCCCATCGTCCGCGCGCCTTCCGGCGTCTTCACCGTTTCCACGATTTCGAACTTTCCGCCCTTTTCCTCTGCCACCGCGAGCGAGCCGTCGCGGCAGCTTGCGAACGCTTCGCGCCCGTCGATCTTCGTCGCATCCACGCCCGCGCCAATCGGCAACGCCG
>DAIDJK010000283.1 GCA_027450225.1 Bryobacterales bacterium
GCGCTTCGATCACGTCGTCGATTCCCTTCAGCGCCTTCCAGTCGACGGGCTCCACTTCGGCCAGATCGACGTTGCTCGTCAGATGCTGCACCTCAAGGTAAGCGCGCATCTCCTGCGTCGTCACCGGCTGCGAACCGGACAGCGCGGCGCAGGCGTTGCGAAGATCGTGACCGTCGAGCGCAGGGGCAAAACGGTGCAGATGCTCGAACTCGATGGCCCTCGCAGCCGAGCCGAGACCGGCCCGGCAGATTACCGAGTATCCCTCCGGCCCGAGTTCGCCGAGCTGGACTTGTTCGGCGCGCCGCAGGATCGCATCGGGCGCAGCCTCGAATCCGGCCACCCCGAACACCAGCCGTTTCGAGGCGGCAATGGCGCCGGACACCAGCGGCTCGAGCGCAGCTTCAATCAGGCCGCCGAGACGGTAGAATTCGCGCGCGGTAATGCCGGTAATCAGATGGAGATCGTCAACCAGAACCAGGTCGCTCGCTTCGAGCGCGTCTTCAACGATCTCGACGAGTGTCTGCTCGATCGCGCCCGGCCGGCGAACGGAAAGCCGGTCCATAAACTCACGCATGCCGAGCAGCATGCCGTCGTGCTCCTGCGCAACGCGGCGCAGCACGGTGCTTCGGCCAGTTCCAGGGTTCGCGGCGAACACGATAACGGCGCCAGGATGCAACGCGCGGGCGATCGCGTCGCGCGCCATCGCCTGGGATGATGTCAGCTGCAATGCGCTCCGCGGCTCGTGTACTAACGCGGAAAACAGCTCTTCGGCGAGTCGCATAAAAAACGGTAATCCTCCTGGGGATGGCAGCTTACGGGGAAGCGAAACCGGGGAAACGAAACGAGTTACGCGAAAAGATCGAAGCTGGGAAGCAGGATCTCTCTTCGCGATTCGCGACTCGTCGTGGATTTCGAGCAGACTGTCATGCCATCAGCCAGATGCAAAGAGGACCTCCTTCCGTGTGAGGTAGCTCCGAGGTTACCAACGTCCTCGTGGGTGTATCAAGCAAATTATGAGAGTTTAATTCAGGCGCTTCCCACTTGATTTGTAGTAATACATCCGCTACGCTCGCGGATAGATACGATAAGTGAGTTCAAGTACATTTTTTAATCCGCTCCTTGCATCCGGAGCGGATCCCTGGGCGCTGGCGAGCGGTTCGGCTTTTTATTACACCCACACGACTCACAACAACATAAGTCTCTGGCGGACAGATTCGATCGCAAACCTCCGAAGCGCGGAACGCCGCGTGATCTGGACGCCCGAGCGGCGCAGGCCGTACTCGAAAAACGTCTGGGCGCCGGAACTGCACCGGATCGACGGCAGGTGGTTTATGTATTTCGCGGCCGACGACGGTCACAACCGCAACCACAGGCTCTGGGTGCTTGAGTGTTCCGGACATGATCCCCTGTACGGCCGCTGGACACTGCGCGGGCAACTTCGTACACCCGGCGATCGCTGGGCGATCGACGGCACTGTGCTCCAGCATTCGACCGGCCTCTATCTGCTCTGGTCCGGATGGAAAGGCGCCGAGAACGGCCGCCAGAACATCTACATCGCGCGCCTGTCGAATCCCTGGACCGTAGAAGGGGAACGCGTGATGATCTCAACGCCGGACTATGCCTGGGAGAAACATGGCGCGATTCACAGGCCCGGTCCCGACGACAAGCCCGTGGTGCTGGTGAACGAAGGTCCGGCGGTGCTGGCGCGTCACGGAAAAATCTTCGTCAGCTACTCGGCCAGTGGAAGCTGGACCGACGAATACAAACTGGGTCTTTTGTGGGCGGATGATTCGAGCGATCTGCTCGACGCGCGCTCCTGGCGCAAGCGAACGGAGCCGGTGTTTTTTGCGTCAGGCGTAAGGGGCACTTTCGCGGCGGGGCACAACTCGTTCTTCACCGCGGCGGGCGGATCGGAGGACTGGATTCTCTACCACGCCAATGCGAAGCCCAATCAGGGCTGGGCGAAACGCGCGCCGCGCGCACAACGCTTCTCCTGGACTTCCGATGGATTTCCGTGGTTCGGCGCACCGGCTGCCGTCGACCAGCCTCATGCCTTCGAAGCCCCCGAACTCGATCCCGTGGCGGCTGTGGATTTCGAACAGTTTACCTGGATTCCGCCGGTCACTTCCAACGTGGAAATCGAACAGCCGGTTTCGTAAGCAACCCGCGCGCGCAGCCTGCGCCGCACGCGCGAGAGCTGTGATCCGGCGGATTACGCATGGCGAAGATCGAAACGGTCGGCGTTCATCACCTTGTTCCACGCCGCCACGAAATCGTTGACAAACTGCCCCTTCGAATCGCTGGCGCCGTAAACCTCCGCAAGCGCGCGTAACTGCGAGTTCGATCCAAAGATCAGATCGACGCGCGTGCCAGTCCATTTGAGCGCGCCCGTGGAACGGTCCCGCCCTTCATAAACGCCATCGTTTGCCGATGGCTGCCACTTCGTTCTCATGTCAAGCAGGTTGACGAAGAAGTCGTTCGTCAGCGTCTCGGGCTGCATCGTAAGAACACCGTTTTTCGATTGGCCGTAGTTCGCATTCAAAACACGCAGGCCGCCGATGAGCGCCGTCATCTCCGGAGCGGTCAGGGTCAGCAACTGTGCCCGGTCGATGAGCAGTTCCTCGGGCCGCGCCTCGATGCCCTCTTTGGCGTAGTTGCGGAATGCATCCGCCGCAGGCTCGAGAACCGCGAACGAGTGTACATCCGTCCATTCCTGCGAGGCGTCGGTGCGCCCCGGCGAGAATGGAACCCTCACATCGTGTCCGGCTCTTCGGGCGGCTTCTTCAACGGCCGCGCAGCCGCCCAGCACGATCAGATCCGCCAGCGAAACCTTCTTGCCCTTCGCGTGCGAACCATTCGTCTTTGCGCCGCTCGCCTGGGCGCCGTTGAATTCATTCTGGATGTTTTCCAGCTTGCTGAGAACCTTCGCCAGTTCAGCCGGCTGGTTCACTTCCCAGTCTTTCTGCGGAGCAAGGCGAACGCGCGCGCCGTTTGCGCCGCCGCGTTTGTCGGATCCCCGGAAGGTCGAAGCCGACGCCCAGGCAGTGCGCACCAGTTCGGAGATCGACAGGCCGGATTGAAGGATCTTCGCTTTGAGCGCGGCTATATCCTCATCGCCGATCAGTTCATGATCCACGGCGGGAACCGGGTCCTGCCACAGTTGCGGCTCTTTCGGTACCAGTGGCCCGAGATAGCGCGGAATCGGCCCCATGTCACGATGCGTCAGCTTGAACCACGCCTTCGCGAAGGCATCGGCAAACTCCTGGGGATTGCCGAGAAAACGACGCGCGATCGGTTCATATGCCGGGTCAGTCTTCAGCGCGATGTCGGTTGTGAGCATCCCGGGCGCGTGGCGCTTCGAGGGGTCCTGCGCATCCGGAACTGCGTCCGCCGCGGCGCTGTTCTTCGGTGTCCACTGAAAAGCGCCTGCCGGGCTCTTCGTGAGTTCCCAATCGTAATTGAAAAGGTTTTCGAGGTAGTTGTTGCTCCACTTCGCGGGCGTACTTGTCCACGTGACCTCGATGCCGCTCGTGATGGCCTGCGTGCCGTTGCCGTTCCCGAAGCCGTTCTTCCACCCAAGACCCTGCTCCTCGAGAGGCGCTCCCTCGGGTTCAGGGCCGACATACTTCGCCACATCGGCGGCGCCATGCGTCTTGCCGAACGTATGTCCGCCGGCGATCAGCGCTACCGTCTCGTAGTCGTCCATCGCCATGCGGCCGAACGTCTCACGAATATCGTGCGCAGCGGCGGCAGGGTCGGGTTTACCATTCGGACCTTCCGGGTTGACGTAAATCAGTCCCATCTGAACGGCCGCAAGCGGATTATCGAGTTTCCGTTGCCCGGTGTGACGTTCATCGCCCATCCACTTTGCTTCAGGTCCCCAGAACACATCCTCCTGCGGCTCCCACACATCTTCGCGCCCGCCGCCGAAGCCGAAGGTCCTGAAACCCATCGATTCCAGCGCCACGTTCCCGGTAAGCACCAGCAGGTCGGCCCAGGAGAGCTTGCGCCCATACTTCTGCTTGATGGGCCAGAGCAGACGGCGCGCCTTGTCGAGATTGGCGTTGTCCGGCCAGCTGTTCAGCGGAGCGAAACGCTGCGTGCCCGCGCCAGCGCCGCCACGTCCATCCCCGATGCGGTAGGTTCCCGCGCTGTGCCACGCCATGCGAATGAAAAATGGCCCATAGTGGCCGAAGTCGGCGGGCCACCAGTCCTGCGAATCGGTCATCAACGTCCGCAAATCCGCGATCACGGCGTTGAGATCAAGCGTCTTGAATTCCTTCGCATAATTGAAGTCCCGGTGCATCGGACTGGATAACTCCGAATTCTGATGCAGAATACTCAGGTTCAGCTGTTCCGGCCACCAGCCGGCATTGGTTGGCGCGCCGGCCACCGTGTTTCTGCGGGAGCCATGCGGAACCGGGCACTGATTTCCATTCGTCAGCGTTTCATTGGCGGGAACCGCAGCCGCAGTCGCCTTCACTTCAGTTGTAGCCATTCGATTTACTCATCCTCCTTCGGACTGATCGAAACTCTTCCGGGATGTTCTGCCGGCGCATTTCGCGCAGAGGCCGCGCAGAATGATCTCGCACTCGCGAACGATTCTCTTGTCGTCTCTCAACGCCGGCCGGGGTGGCGAAAGCATGCGCACGCGCCGCCACTCCACGTCTTCCACGCTGCCGCAATCGTCGCAGATGAAATGATGATGCCGGGCGCCTTTGATCTCGAAGTACGCGGCCCGGCCGCCGATACTCACTTCGCGCACCAGACCCGCGCTCACCAGATCGCGGAGAGCGTTATAGGCTGTTGCCCGGGAACAACTCGGATTCACGCTGTTCACGGCTTCGAAGATGTCCGCCGCCGTCGCGTGCCGGTTCTGTCCCATCAGGAACGTGAGAACAGCGAAGCGCTGTGGAGTACAGCGTAATCCGCTGCTCTCGAGCGAGCGCCGTATCTCGCTACGGTCCATGCGCGTTTAGACTATATCTAAATTCGGACGCTGTCAAGCAACGGTTTGAACTACCTGACGATGTATCAGCGCTGTTGAAAGGAGCCGGCGCGCGCCGCTAAAAGAACAGATATTTCCGCCACTGCTCGTCGCCCTTTCCGAGCAACCGCATCAGGTGACGGCTGGTATGCAAACTGAACGGCCTCGGCTGCCGGGCGAGCCTCATTCCAGCCTCTTCGGGCGTGCGGCTCCCCTTGCGGTTATTGCAGTGATGGCAGCAGGCCACCAGATTTTCCCATGCAGATTCGCCGGCGCGCGAGCGCGGAATCACGTGATCGAGAGTCAATTCACCGGCGGGCAGAATCTTCATGCAGTACTGGCAGGTGTAGCGGTCGCGCATCAGAATGTTTTTGCGGGAGAGCGCACGGGTCTGGTGCGGAATGCGGCGGTATTCAAGCAGACGGATCACGGAGGGAACGCGCAGCGCTCGCCGCGAGGAATGCACGGCGGTGGATGACAACTCTTCGGCCGCGGCTATACCCTTCAGCACAAGTACCAGGGCGCGCCGCGCGGCGCAAATGTTGATCGGTTCGTAACTCGCGTTCAGTACGAGCACGGGTTTCTGCAGTCTGCTGTGGTGGGACGCCATTTTGGTTTTCAGGTTCTCCATCGCCGGTCTACTCTCGCCAAAGTCAAAAGTGAAACGGATTTCGCGCCTGCTCTTTTCAGAGCCAGGCCACACGCGGTCGCGGTAGCGCCCGTCGTCATCACGTCGTCGATCAGAAGAACTTTTTTGCCGTCGAGGTCAGCGCCGCGCCGGGCCGCAAAAGCGCCCCTCACATTGCGGCGGCGCGCGGTTTTGCCGAGGCCGGCCTGCGCATTGGTGGGGCGTACCCTGCGCAGGGCATTCACGCACGGCACAGCCCGGGCTTGCGCGATGGCGCGCGCCAGCACCTCGGACTGATTGAAGCCACGCTGCCATTTTTTCCGCCAGTGGAGCGGAACAGGCACTACGGCCTCTATGGCTTCGTCAACCGGCAGCGCCCTCAGCAGGTAATCCGCGAGATGCCTGCCCAGCGGCTTCATCCCCGAATATTTGAAAAGGTGAATGAGATCGCGAAGCGCCCCTTCGTAAAAACCGAAGCTGGCGGCGCGATCGAAGCCGCGCAGGCCGGCTCGGCACGCCGCGCACAATCCCTTCTCATCCAGAGGAAAAGGATTCAGAAACGGAGTGTTGCATGCCGCGCAGAAGTAATCCGCTTCGAGCGGCGCGGGCGAATGGAGACAATCCGGACAAACGGGAACGCGGGTCCACCGGGTGAGCGGACGCTCGCAGATCCTGCAATCGTCAGGGAAAAACAGCGTGAAGATTCCGTCGGGGATTCCGCGGAGGATTCGAGGGGCGGCCGTTCTCGTCAACAGGCTACTCGAGAAGGCGCACCTCCCTGTAGCACCCATCCCGGTCCGGCAGGCCTGCACCCTGGACGCGCACCCGGCCAGGCAAGCCGGCAGCTTGCGGAACTGCGCCGGAAGTAGATGGATATTATCCTGAGCGCCATGAATGGCTCTCTGAAGCTTTTAGTTTAGAAGCGGACCGGAAACCGTGTCAAATGTGTCACACCCGTTACAGGACAATGCGGAGACACCGCGCCTGAGAGAATTCTCTTTTGGACCACGCATCACAGATTCCAGACGGCAACAGGGCGGGCTGGCTGACCGTCCTCGGCCTCCTGCTGTTTGCGCCCTGCATCGGCTGGGCGATTGCGGTTTTCGTAATTGCTCTTTACGACCTCGCCGTTCACCCCCGGAGCCCCGGCGCGTGGTTCTGGGTGGAAAACTCGCTGATTGCCGCCGTGCCCTTCCTGCTTCCATTCGCTCTTGTCTACATTGACCGCCGAAGGCAGGCGCGCCCGAGCTCAGAAAAGCAGGCTTAGCGCCATCTTGATCGAAACATACACGATCCAAATCCCCCCTGCTGCGCCCAGCCCGGCAAAAAAACTGCTCCGCGTGATCTTCCCGAAACCATAGGCGAGCAGCCCGATCTCGGCGAAGCTGAGTAAATCCAGAGACTCGAGCAGGCTGTACAAGCCGCTGGACATGGTTTCCTTGTCCATAAATGCCGCCGGATTCGTGGCGATCAGATTCCGGATGTTGAGCGAAGTCGGGTCCGGCGCGATCGCCAGAATCAGCAGGGTCATCAGCAGCGCCACTAGATAGTACGGGAACTGGGCAATCGCCACCATCGCCAAAACCGCGCCGTAACCCGGAGATCGCGATGTCATCATCGAGAACGCCTTCAGTATTCCCGCGATCAGGAGCGAGGCCAGCACGACAAAGATCGCCGTCTGAATGCAGGAACTATACAAACGTGCGGGCGCCGCCGCCTGCGTCAGCGCTTTTTCCATATTCTCCGCGCTCATGTGCAGCGCGGCCAGTTGTTGCCGCACGATGTTCAAAAAGCCGATGTAATGAACCTCCACGGCAAAGATCGCGCAGCCGAGCAGAGCGTTCGCGAGCAGCGGCATCAGCCACGCCCGCCTGCGGTCCGGCAAACTCGAAAACAATTCGCCGGGCTTATAGAACACCTGAAGCAGCGCGCTCATCGGATTGTCAGGAGTGTAGCACCGCTTCCCCTGTTACACTCACGGCAGAAGCGCGCGCCGCGGCTGGAAAGCGTGGTTCTGAAAACCTCGCGATGAGCGACCTCGAAATCAAACCAACGGCGCGGATGAGGCTGCGGGTTCTGGCTATTGTCGGCATTGCCGCGTGTCTTTCGCTCGCGCTCGTATACCTGTTCATCAGCCGCGGCGGCAACGTGTTCACGGCCAAATCCGACATCTTCACCGTAATGCCCGATGCGAGCGGCGTCAGCGAGGGCAGTCCGGTGCGCCTGAGCGGCATTCAGATCGGAGTGGTTTCAGGCGTGGGCCTCACCGGCAGTTCCGATCCCCAGGCCCAGGTCCGCGTCAGGATGACCGTCCGGACGCACTACCTGCGCGATATCCCAATCGATTCGACCACCGATGTCGGCGCTCTCACCCTGATCGGCGACAAGTACGTCGATATTAATGAAGGCAAGAGCGCCGCGCCGCTTCCACCCGGCGGCACGATGCCAAGCGAGCCCGTAAAGCAGGCAAGCGACCGCGCCGATCTTCTGCACGCCATGGCGGACGAACTCCGGCAGATCGACAGCGTACTCGCCACCATGTCGGACCCTCATTCGCAACTCGGGCATTTCATCGTGGCTTCGGAAGAATATGACGCTACGCTCGACCGCCTCAAACAATTCGATTCCGCTGTGCGTTCGCTCGTCTCTCCGACGAGCCAGATCGGACAGATGCTGTTCACCAACGGCCTCTACGACAGCCTTCACGACAATGTCATGCGCATGGATTCGCGGATCTCAGCCGTGCAGCAGGGCCAGGGCGCGGCGGGGCATCTTTACGCCAGCGATAAGCAATATGACGATCTCGTCCGCAGCGTCGGCGACCTGCGTAAGACGCTGGCCACCTGGAAGTCGGGCCAGGGTCCCGCGGGAGCGGCGCTGACGAGCGACGCCGCATACGTCAAACTCACGAACGCGCTCACCGGGCTCGATAATCTGTTGAACGATTTCGACACGGGCAACGGACGTATGGCGGAGCTGATGCGAAGTCCGCAGATGTACGAATCCTTGAACGGCTCCCTCGAAAGTCTGGCGGAGCTTCTCCGGGATTTCCGCGAGCATCCCGGGAAGTACATGCGCTATCAGGTTTTCGGCGGGAGAAAGAAGAAGAAAACGGCCAGATGAATGGAACAGGCCCGCGCGTCGAGATTCGCTACTGCACCCAGTGCCGCTGGATGCTGCGGGCCGCGTGGATGGCGCAGGAACTGCTGACTACGTTTCAGGATGAGATCGGCGAAGTTGCGCTCGTGCCCGCAACGGGCGGAGTATTCGAGATCAGTGCGCATGGCCGGAGCCTCTGGTCTCGAGCTCAGGATGGTGGATTCCCTGACATCAAAAGATCTGAAAGCGCGGGTCCGGGACGCGATCGCTCCTGGCAGAGACCTCGGTCACTCGGAGCCGGCGCCGCGCTGAACCGGACCGCTCGCCCACTTAGAGAGACGTGAGCTTGTCGATCGAGAGCAGCACCGCCGAGGGCTGAATCAGCACGAATTCGCGCGCGCTTCCCTTGTGCATGGTGACCGCGCCGTTGTTCACATCGAGCCGGACGGAGCGGAATTCGTGCCCCCCAACCTCTTCGCGATCGATGCGAATGCCATGATGCGCCAGCGCCTTCCTCAGCGCCGTCACATTCCGTTTGCCGATCTCGAAATGCTCCGGGCCCGCGATCATCGACGCGCCTCCCACCACGCAGCAGGTGGAGCGGCGAGGAGACATTCCGATCTCCTTCACGGCGTCGATCATTCTGGGTACCGCAATATCGATAAACGCCAGCGGATGCTTCCGCGCCTTGTGAGGCGCAATGGAGGAATCCGGCATCATCACATGCAGCAGAGCGCCGGCGCGCAGCCGCCAGTCGAACATCACCACAGCCACGCAACTGCCCAGTCCATAGGTGGCGAGATAGCGCGATGGAGCGCGGGCCACGCGAAAATCGCCTACTCCGACGACGATTTCGCGCGGAGAGAGCGGGTCTATCATCGCCTTTTACGGTAGGTTGCGGATTGCACGTAATCGAGCGTGCGGGGCAGGCGGAGCAATGTTTCCGAGTGGCCGGTGAAAAGATAGCCTCCTTCGACCAGCCGGTCGGCCAGCCGTTCCACCAGTTGATCGCGCGTCTCCTGCTCGAAATAAATCATCACGTTGCGGCAGAAGATCACGTCAAACTGCCCCAGGTGCAGGAAGGATTCCAGCAGATTGATCGGCTGGAAGCTGATCAGCGCGCGTACGGACGGCGCCACAGCGCGCAGGGAATCCGGGCCGTTCTTTGCGCGCTGGAACCATCGCTCCGGCCATCCCACCGGCAGTCCCGTCAGCTTGGTGGCGTCGTATTCGCCTGTTACGGCGGCGTTCAGCGCGCCGCGCGAGATGTCTGTAGCCGTGATGTTGCAATTCACCAGCCCGGCGTCGAGCGCGCACATCGCAATCGTATGCGGCTCTTCGCCGGTGGCGCATGCGGCGGACCAGATGCGGATGCGTGAACGGTGCGAAGGGAAAACATTGCGCTGCAGGAAGAGGAAATGCTCGGGTTCGCGCCAGAAGCCGCTGTGGTTCGTGGTCAGCGTGTCTACGAACTCGGTGAATTCGGCGCCGTGGCGGCGCACGGAAAGAAAGCTGATGTATTCACCAAAAGAGCGGAAGCCGTGCCGCCGGACCAGCCGTTCGAGCCGCGAAGAAACCATCGCGCGCTTGCCTTCCGTCAGATGAATCCCGCAGCTCGATTGCGCAAGATGGCGAACCTGTTCAAAGTCGGTCGGAGTCAGAGAGAGTTCGTTCATGCGTGTCCGGTCTGGGCAGTGGCCTGATTCTGGCAACGGAGCGCATTCACGTCGATGATGAGCCCGACGCGGCCGTCGCCCAGGATGGCGCCTCCGGAGATGGCCGGAACATCCCGCAGCGTGCGGCCAAGCGATTTGATCACGACCTCCTGCTTGCCGATCAGCTGATCCACGGCGACGCAATACAGCTGGTCCCGGCTTTCCACCACGATGAGGACATTGTTGGGGCGCTCCTCCGAGCCCGTATTGAAGAGCTGCGAAAGCCGGATCACCGGCAGCAGTTTGTCCCGGAAGATGGCCGCTTCCACGCGGTTCTCGATGGTGACGAACGTGTCCGGCTTCGGTGAGAACATCTCCCGCACGGCGAACATCGGCAGGATGTAGCGATGTCCCCCGACGCTCACCACAAGACCGTCGATGATCGCCAGCGTAAGCGGCAGCCGCAGAACGAAAGTGCAGCCCTTGCCGGCAGCCGAGCGGATCGCGATCCTTCCCCGCAGCTTTTGTATCTGCTTCTTCACAACGTCCATCCCCACGCCGCGGCCGGAGATGTCGGTAACTTTGTCCGCCGTCGAGAATCCGGGTTCGAAGATGAGCCTGAAGATGGATTCCTCATCCGGCTGATCGTCCGGAGCCACCAGACCGAGCCGCTTCGCCTTCGCGAGAATCCGGTTTGAATCGAGTCCCTTGCCGTCGTCCGAGATCTGGATGACGATGTCGCCCGCGTCGTGCGTTGCGGTGAGGCGCACGTGCCCGGTTTCCGGCTTGCCCGCCGCGCGCCGGGCGTCCGGCGTCTCGATCCCGTGATCCACCGCGTTGCGAATCATGTGGACCATCGGATCGGCCAGATCCTCCACGATGCTGCGGTCCAGTTCCACGTCGTCCCCGAAACTTTCGAGCTCAATCGGCTTGCCGGATTTCCGGCTGAGGTCGCGCGTCAATCGGGTCATCTTGCGGAAGAGCGATCCCACAGCAACCATGCGCATGGACATGGAAGTCTTCTGGACCTCCTGCACCACCCGCGCAAGCTGCGTCAGGTTTCGCGACAGCCGCGGATCTTCCGAACCCGCAATCGCGGGATCGTGCCGGACCACCGATTCGGCGATCACCAGTTCCCCAACCATGTCGATCAGGTACTCGAGCTTCGCCGTGTCGATGCGAACCACATTGGCTTCCGCTGCGTTCCTCGACGGCGCGGCTGTTCGCTGATGTTGAACCGCGGCCGGCTGTTCGGGCGTTGCCTGCGCGGCCGCCTCGCCGGGTATGGACTCCGGTACCTTCGCCGGAGTGACGGCGCTCGTCTCCCCTTCGCCCAAATCTTCACCCGAACAACAGTCGGTTGCGATCCGATGCAATTCGGCGAGCAGCGCCGGATCGCAGGGCGTCAGGGATTCGAGCGGCGTGGAATTGGCCTGGTCCAGACGGCGGCCCAGTTCGTCGGCGGAGCGGAGGATCAGATCGATCGCGTCCTGAGTCAGCACGAGCTTGCCGGAGCGGGCCAGATCCAGCAGATTCTCGGTTTCGTGGGCGAGCGCCTGGATCGCTGCGGCCCCGAGGAACCCGGCCAGCCCTTTTATCGTGTGGAAGGAGCGAAACACCCCGTTCAGAGTTTCGGGATCGCCTGGTTCCTGCTCCAGTTTCAGGACGCCGGCTTCCACCGCGGCCAGATGCTCGCGGGATTCAACCAGGAATTCCTGGATCAGTTCCGGATCGTGCGCCAGCGGATTGTCTTCCACCTTTGCCGCAACCGGCGCGGCCGGAGCATCGTCCGTAGCGGGCGGGCGCGCTTCGAGCGCCTCCTTCAGGTTCGTCAGCGCGAGGCGGAATTCCTGTTCCGCGGCCGGACTGACGCCCCGCGCAAGGAATTGCCTCACCGGGACCGCCGCCGCTGTCGCTGCGGTATCGGCGGACGTCCATCCGTCCAGCCGATCCTTCAGCTGCCGAAGCTGCCGGGAAGCTTCCTTCCCCTTCCCTTTCGGCGGCCGGGCCTCAAGGGTTCTGTCAATCTGTCGCGCCAGTTCGATTTCCGCTGCAGCCATCCGTTCTCTTACCAACAAGAACATCGGCGGAACAGCCCGCAGTCTTTAGAGAACATTCACGATGGCGCGAAGATATCGCGGCGCAGCGCTCAGTTCTGCGGAGGAGGAGGCGGCGGCGGCGGAGGAGGCGGAGCAGGACTGTTATTGCGGTCACCCGCGCCGCCCGAAGCAGCTCCTCCCGTACTTCCGACCCCGCGCGCCGCGCCCGCGCCTCGCGAAGCATTCATCGCAGCCTGATACGCCGCGTCGGAAGCTGCTCGAAGGGCGCGCTGCAGCAGGGAGCCATTGTCGATCATTTTCCTGGCAAGCGGCTCATCTTTATAAACGCGGAGCCATTCGCCCGGATTGAGCAGCCGTGTCTGACCCGGCTTGAGCAGATGCCGGACCTCAACCTGACCTTCTTCATCGAGGACGAGCGTGGTGTCGGTCCCGTCTTCCACTTCCACATCGAAGACCGTGCCGCGCACGGATATCACCGCGGTCGGCGTCCGAACGTTGTTGGGATTGGGCTGACCGCCGAAGTGTTCGATTTGTACGCGCACTTTGCCGAGCCAGACATCCAGAATGTCCCGCCAGTCGCCGCGATTCGCCCGGAAAACCACGCGTGATTTTGGGAAAACCTCGAACTTGCTGCCGTCCCCGACCTGAAAAACGCCATAGCCATCCGGGCCAGTCACAATCACCTGCTGCGGCTGAATGGTGTCGCCCACATTCAGCGCCCAGGGGATGTCACCGCGCATCACGGATATCTGGCCGGTGAAGCTCAGCAGCTTTGCCGCGCCGTCAGGCAGGCCCGGGCTCGTCTGCGCCCATAGTGGCATGCAGACGATTACAAGCAGTGAAGCTCTTATCAGAGCCCCGCTGCGATTTGGCCGGGTTTGTGCCACCGAGTACATCAAGAATAGCACCGAAGATGCTGCGAAAATCGCGGTCCACAAAAATTTCGGCGAACAAACCTAACCAAATCAGTACGTTCCGAAATGAGATGTGGACTTCCTGAGGTAGAATCGAGACACGTGTATGTGTCGGCATTCCACAGGCTTGTTGCGCACGGTCGCGCTGGCGGCCCTGTGCTCGTGTCTGTACGCTCAGACTGCGCCGCCGCCTCAGACTGACGCAGCCCGGCTGGGAAGCTGGCGCGCGGTCGGAGGAACCAGCATCGCCGAGGGACTCGCGGGTCCGGCTGGCGGTGCGGCTGCCGACGTGTGGTTTTCGCCGGGTGGCGACCGTCTGTTCGTTCGTACCGCCTCCGGGCGGGTATTTGAAACGGCCGATCCTGCCTCGGACGAGGTCACGGGCTGGAGACTCAGCACCTCCGCCATTCTCCCCACCCGCGCCGCGGCTGCAGCGAGGACGGCTCAGGCTGCCGGGCGCCTGTATCGGGTGGGTTCGTCCGACGTTTTCACCTCTGAAGACGATGGGTTCAGCTGGGTTGGCCTCACGGCCCTTAACGGGCGGTCGGTTCTCGGGGGTGGATTCACGTCCATTGCGGTTTCGACGGCCAATCCGCTGGAAGTTGTGGTGGCCAACAGCTTTGGAGTCTGGCGTTCGGCCGACGGCGGAACCTCCTGGCGCGGCGTGAACGACGGTCTGCCGAATCTTCCGGTCCGCAAGCTGG
>DAIDJK010000284.1 GCA_027450225.1 Bryobacterales bacterium
GCCATTGTTGCCCCGCCCGCACACCACCGCGATACGCTGCTCGCGAAGCGGCGAGTATCTCTCCTCCAGATACTCCACCACCCGGCTTGCCGCATTCTCCATCAGGATGATTCCCGGAATGCCGGCCTCGATGGTCGCCCGATCCACCGCGCCCATCTGCGCGGCGGTCAGAACTTTTCGCGCGCCTGTCACGCCATGCCTCGCAATACCACCAGCGTCATGTCGTCCGGCAGCTCCGGAGCGCTGCTCCACTGCCGCACCGCTTCCATCACTTTGGCTGCAATCTCCCCCGGCTCGCGATTCTGATTTCGCCGAACGATCTCCGCCAGCCGTTCCGCTCCGAACTCTTCTCCGTACGCGTTCTCGGGCTCGGTGATTCCATCCGTGTAGGCAATCAGCAGATCCTCCGGCGCAAGTTCAACCGATCGCTCCTGATACGTAATCGAGGGGAATGCCCCCACCACCGTCCCGGTCACTTCCAGCAACTCGTAATCGTCGCGGCCCACCAGCAACGGCGGCAAATGCCCTGCATTCGTGTAAGTCATGGAACGTGTGTTCTCGTCGTACAGGCCGAAGAAGAATGTCGCGTATTTTTCAGGCGACGTATTCGCATACAACTGCCGGTTCAGCTGGCCCACCATCGCAGCCGTGGACGTGCGTCCGCCCGCGCCATGGTCGCCATTCATCGCCGGCATGCCCGCGGCCAGTTGCGTTCGCATGATCGACTGGATCGACGCCATCAGCAGCGCCGCCGAGATTCCTTTCCCCGCCACGTCCCCGATCGCCAGCGCCAGTTGTCCGTTCGGCAGGCACAAATAATCGTAATAGTCGCCCGAAACCATGCGCGCCGGCTGGCACAATCCCGCCATTTGCACCGTACGCATCGGAGGCGGGCAGCGCGGAAACAGTTGATGCTGCACTTCGCTCGCAATGGTCAGCTCGGATTGCATGCGCTCTTTTTCCTTGGCCACGGAGACCAGGATTTCCAGTTGCCCCGACATCTGGTTGAAGGACTTGCCGAGCGCCGCCAGCTGATCTTTCCCCTTCACCGCAATGCGATACGCAAAGTCCCCCGCTCCCACGCGCGTGGTGCCTTCGTACAATCCGTTCACCGCGGTCGTGATGGAACGGGTGAGTGACACGCCGATCACCAGCGAGATCAGTTCCACCAGCAGCAGAGCGACCAGCACAGAAAAAAAGATCGTACTCAGAACGTCCACGCTGGTGCTCTGTGAAAGCAGAGCGTTCAGCACGGACGAAGGCCGCGTCTGAATCGCGAAGAATCCCCCCAGCGCTTTGCCCGGCCGGTTCCAGTCCGCCACGTTGATGAAATTGAACCACTCGATGGGGAAATCGATGTAGTCCAGCCCGTCGTAGGCCGGCGGCATTTCGCCTGCTCCCACCCCGCCCGCCGGAACTCCCGGCTGCGGAAGCCGCACTCCAAGACTGATTTCGCCGATGTTCGGAAACAGTCCGCGCAGCGATTCGCGCGTCACCGGCGCGAGCATCACCACCTCGGATCCCGCGTTCTTCGCGAAAGCCATGAAGTAGAACCGGCCGCCCTTTCTTACCAGGCCGGTGTACGGCTGCCATCCAGGCGGCGGAGCTTCAAGCGCGCTGTCCGCCGGCGAATGCAGCGTCTGCGCTCCCGCCACCAGCACCTCCAGACCCGGCATCCGGTCGCGCAGGAAAGGCGCCATCTCTCCTATCGCGAACGGCTGCGCCGCGGGATTCATCTCGCTCAGAATGCGCGCCGGCGCCGCCAGCGACGCCGCCCTGCGGTTTGCCTCCGACGTCACAAGGTACGAAGCAACCTGGCCCGCCACGATGTAGACGCTGATTCCGACCAGCGCCAGTATCAGCACCACCGGCACCACGCCGATGAAGACATACGTCACGATCAGCCGGTTCCGCACCCGCCATAAAGCCCGCGACTGCCGGAAAAGATAGCGGCCCAGTCCGATCAGCGCCGTCACGATCAGCGCATTCGTCACCAGAAACGAGAGTCCGGGCAGCGCCCCCGAAGCCAGCAGAATCGCATCCAGCGCCGCAAGCATTGCGAATACGCGCCAGAAGTTTCCGATCCGCGAGATATTCACCTCAGGCGCTTTCATTCGCTCCACTTCCACAGGAGTTTAGGGCAGGTTCTCTTTGCGCGCCGCCTGGTCCGGCTTCGCGCTGTGCGAGATCGCGGGAACTTCCGGCTCGGCCGTCTCGGCCTGCTCCGTAAGTGAGCTCCGCAGCACGTGCATCGCGGTTTCCGGATCGTCGGCGAAATGGAAAAGATTCAAATCCGCCTCCGATATCGTCCCGTACTTCACCAGCGCGTCGAAGTTGATGATCTCCTTCCAGAACTCCGATCCGTAGAGAACAATGGTTATCTTCTTCGCCAGTTTCCTCGTCTGGGCCAGCGTAAGGATTTCGAACAGTTCGTCCATGGTTCCGAACCCGCCCGGAAACACCACCAGCGCCTTCGCCAGATACGCGAACCAGAACTTGCGCATGAAGA
Source organism: Bryobacterales bacterium (assembly GCA_027450225.1). Taxonomy (GTDB): domain Bacteria; phylum Acidobacteriota; class Terriglobia; order Bryobacterales; family Bryobacteraceae; genus BOG-234. The sequence continues at coordinate 2,510 of DAIDJK010000284.1, forward strand.
AGTAGTGGAATTCGAAACTGAGTTCGGACGTAATGTACGGGTTCGGAAACTGCTCGAACGGCAGACCGATATTCAGCCCGATGGTTTTGCCTCGCGCTTCCGACGCCCCCCGGTTCGCCGCTTCCATGATTCCCGGTCCGCCGCCGGAACAGACCACGAAACGGTAAGTGCGCTCGCGAAACGTCTTCGCCCAGCTGGTTACAAGTCCCGCCAGCGTTTGCGCGTCTTTGTAATAATGCGCCAGCGGACCATCCTCGCGAATGCGCGCCGATCCGAAAAACACGATCGTGTCCCGGATCCGCTGCCGCCGGAAGTGTGACAGCGGCTCGAGGTACTCGGAAAGGATGCGCAGCGGCCTCGAATCCGGACCATTTAGAAAATCGTCGTTTCTGTAGGCCAGCGGCGGCCGCGATTGCGGCGGCTTCTGTTCGTTCATGATGTTTGAGTTAATTCCTGGAGCCGCTTTTTCAGCTCGCGAACGGTGCGAAGCAGCTCGGGCAATCGGGGAAACGCGGTGATCGCGCGCAGCCATTCGGAAGCGTCGAATGCGGGCGAACCGGAGACCCGCGTATGCGCCGGCACATCGCCTCCGATTCCGCTTTGCGCGTAAACGATCGCCCCTTCGTGAATCGTCAGGTGCCCGGACACGCCCACCTGCCCGGCCAGCAGCACGTTCTTCTCGAGTATCGAGCTCCCCGCCAGCCCGGTCTGCGAGCAGATAATATTGTCCTCGCCAACCACGCAGGCATGGCCAATCTGCACCAGGCTGTCGATCTTGGCCCCGCGCTTCACCCGCGTCTCGCCCACCGTGGCGCGGTCCACCGAAGTCAGCGACTGAATCTCCACGTCGTCTTCGATCACCGTCACGCCCGATTGCGCGATCTTGTAATGTGAGCCATCCTCGCGTTTCGCGAACCCAAAGCCATCGCCGCCGATCACCACGCCGTTCTGCAGAATCACGCGGTCGCCCACCTGGCAGAACTCCCGCACCACGGCGTGCGAATGCGCCGTAAAGTCATCGCCGATCTGCGCGCCTTCGTAAATCACCACATGCGGGTGAACCACCGCGTTGCGTCCGATCGTCACATTCTCGCCGATTGCCGCGAACGGGCCGATCGAAGCTCCCTCGCCAATCGTCGCCGAAGCCGCAATCGAAGCCAGCGGGTGAATCCCCGGCGCCGGGCGCGGCGCCTGATAGAACATCGCCAGCGCGCGCGCGAAATCGTGATACGGATTTCGCGAGATCAGCGTCGCCAGTCCCGGTATCGCCTGCGAAGCCACCACGGCGCTCGCCCGCGTGTTCTTCAGTTTCGGCGCGTATTTCGGGTTCGCCAGAAAAGTCAGTTCGCCCGGGCCGGCCTGCTCCATGCCGCGCACGCCCCGGATTTCCGTCTCTCCGTCCCCTTCAAGCCCGCAATCGAGAGCTTCAGCAATCCGCTTCAGCTTCATGGCAAACGACTAGGGTACCGTGGCGGCCGCCTGCCGCCCTTCTGCAGAGCGCGTAAAACGGAACTCCGGCCAGCGCCACCGCGATCGAAAGCAAAGACGTCACCGTCTGGTTCCGCAGCGCGTCGGCGAAGAACCAGATCGATACCCCAATGAACATCCACGCCGTAGCCGGATATCCCCACATCCGGTACGGCCGCGGCGCATCGGGCATGGTCTTTCGAAAGATGGCCACCGCCGCCACCGTCAGCGTGTAGAACAGCCAGGCGGAGAGCATGGAGTAGGAGGACAGCGTCTCGTACGATCCGGTCACCACCACGATCGAACTCCACGCCGCCTGCGCCGCGATGGCGAATCCCGGAGTATGAAACCGCGGCTGGATCTCGCCGAACCGCCGGAAGAACAGACCGTCGCGGGCCATCCCGAACGGCATGCGCGAGCCGGTCAGGATGCACCCGTTGATCGCCCCCACCACCGAAATCATCACGATGGCCGCCACAAGATTTCCGCCCGCCGCGCCCAGCGTCTTCTCCGCCACCGCCGCGCCCACCCGCTCCACCGCTGCAATCTGCCCCACCCCCAGAACTTTCATGTACGCGAGATTCGCGCTCAGATACAGCAACATCACCGTCCCCATGCCAAGCCCCAGCGCCCGCGGCAGATTTCTGGCCGGGTCCCGCACTTCGCCCGCCACCAGGCTCACGTAGCTCCAGCCGTTGTAAGCCATCAGGCAGGCCGTCAGCGAATACCCCACCCCGGTGATCCGCGGCTTGCCCGCGAAAATCGCGCCGGACAGGTTCGAATGGCCCGCCAGCATCGCCGCGCCGATGATGATCGCGATCCCCGCAATCTTGGCCAGCGTGAATACCCGCTGCGTCCATGCGCTCTCACGCACGCCGATGTAGTTCACAGCCGAGATCGCAACCACCAGACCCACTGAAAGCAGCTTTCTTCCAACAGGTCCGATATCGGCGAACTGCCCCGCGTAAATGGAAAAGCCCGTGGCAAGAAACGCGATCCCGCCCGGAATCACCACCAGCATGAAAACCCAGCCGCACAGAAACGCCGCGAGATCCCCGTACCCGTCGCGGATGTACACGTACTGCCCCGCCGTCATGGGCATCATCGCGCCCAGTTCGGCATAAGCCACCGCGCCGAACCACGACAGCACTCCC
>DAIDJK010000285.1 GCA_027450225.1 Bryobacterales bacterium
AAGCCCGCGCGGCTGCCCATCAACCTGTTTATCGACTGGCGAGATGGCTTTTGGGTAGCCAATAATTTCACCGATGCCGCGCAGCTGGTTCCCGCGCCGCCGAACACAAAACTGATTTCGGGAACGCGATCCATCCCGCCGGGCGGAACAGCCATCTGGCAGTGACCGCAAGCGCAACACGGGTGTGCGCTCGTGGACACTCCATCCACGGATAAACCCGGCAAGTTGTTGAAAATTCTTCCCTGTGGCCACGGATACGCGGATGCAGCGTTCAGGGCATGCCGCTTGAAGCTGTTGCAATCCGCCGTGTGCTGGTGGTGGACGATTTTCCCGATGTGCTCGAGGCCATGCGGCTGCTGCTGAAGGGCGCGGGATATGCGAGCGATCTCGCTGCTTCGCCGGCATCCGCCATGGAGCGGGTTTTCGAGCGCGACTACGATCTGGTTCTGCTGGATATGAACTATGCCCGCGATACCACGTCGGGCGAGGAAGGCATCGCGTTGCTGGAGCGGATTCACGCCGCGCGGCCGGGCACGCCGATCATCGTCATGACGGCCTGGAGCACGATCGAACTCGCGGTTCGGGCCATGCAGCGCGGCGCGCGCGACTTCATCGCAAAGCCGTTCGAAAACGAGCGTGTGATCGAATTGCTTGACCGCCATTCCGCCGGGGCGCCCGGGGCCGATGACCCGATCGCGATGGCCCGGCGAGTGCAGCGGCGGCTGCTGCCGCCCGCACGGCTCCGCACGCCCTTTGCGGAATGCAGCTTTCTTTCACGCCCGGCCGGCGAGATCGGCGGCGATTATTGCGATGTGGTCCCCATCCGTGACCAGCAGCTCGCCTTCGGGCTGGGCGATGTTTCGGGAAAGGGCATCCCCGCCGCGCTGCTGATGTCCAGCCTGCATGCCGGGGTAAGAAGCCGCATTCAGGAGACTCCGGGCCCAGGAGAAATAGCGCGGACGGTCAACCGCCTCCTGTGTGGCTCGACGGCGCCGGAAAATTACGCCACGCTGTTCTTCGGCGTGTATGACAAACCTTCCGGTCTGCTGCACTACGCCAATTGCGGTCATGTGCCTGGCGTGTTGTGGCGGACGAACGGCGCCGTTACCGAGCTGGCCGCGACCGGAACCGTGGTCGGGCTGCTCGAAAACGCCGATTTCGGGGAGCAAATACTCCGCATTGCTTCCGGAGACCGGCTGGTACTGTTTTCCGACGGCCTTCCGGATTCGCAGCCGGATGGAGGACGGGATTGGATTGCCCGCAGCGTTTCCATGCTCGCGGCGGCGAACTCCACCTCCATCCCGGAAGCGCTTGCGGCTGCAGCCGCAGGCGGGACGGGCGAGATCGACGACGTGACGATTCTCGAAGTCCGGTTTACTTAGACGCCGGCATGGCAACCAGCGCGAGAGCGTCGGCCAGTTTGCCGGCCTCTTCTTCATTCAGCTTCGCGCCGTTCTGCGTCACGTAGAAAACGTCAATTGCCTTCTTCGCTTCCGTATCGACGAGGACGACTTCGATATTGCCGCCGCGCTTCGAGATCAGCGAGGCCACGTCATAGAGCAGGCCGGGCCGGTCCTGGGTGACGAGTTGAATCAGCGTGGCCGAGGGCGAGGCGTTGTTATCGAACGTCACGCGGGCCGACGCGAGCGCATGCGAATCGGGCTTCCACTTCGGACGGCGCTCGAGCAGCTTTTCGACCGTCACCTCGTTGCGCAGCACTTTCGAGATGGTGCGCCGCACGTTGTCGGTTTCCCCGGGATTGAGTTCGAGCGAGCGGTGCGGGTCGGAGAAGGTAAAGGTATCGATCACCTTCCCCTGCGCGTTCGAGAATGCTTCGGCTTTCAGGATGTTGAAGCCGAAGCTCGCGATCGCGCCCGCGATTGATGCGAAAAGGAACGGCCGGTCGCCCGCCACGACGGCGAGTACCCAGGCTGTACCGCGCGTAAGAGAGCCGGCGAAGCCCTTCTCTTCCGCTTCCTTCGCAAGCTGGAAATGTTCTTCGATTTCCTTGCGCGAATGAATCCGGAGATAACGCGGCGGGAGACCTTCGAGAAACGCCGCCAGTTCGGGCTCGGCGGGCGCCGCGGTTCGCGACACGCGGCGGCTCAACTCGCGCGTGAGCTCGTTGTACGTCTCGGTGTAGAGGTTCCACAGCAGCTGTTTGCGCCACGGCGTCATCGCGCTCGGGTTGACGGCGCTGATATCGCCGTATGTCAACAGCGTGAGGAGTTTGAGGCGCTCGACGGTGCCGGCTTTCGCGGCCATCTCGCGGATGTTTTCGGGATCGGAAAGGTCCCGCCCGCTCATCATGGATGACATTTCGAGATGGGCCGCGATGAGGAACGATACGATCTCGCGCTCGCGGTCGCTTGCGCCGACGCGCGTCAGCGCCTCGTCCGCCATGCGCCGTGAAGCTTCGGCGTGACTTTCGCCCGGATTCGCTTTCCCGACGTCGTGAAACAGCAGGGCGGCGATCAGCAGCTCCGGTTCTTCGATTTCGCGCGCCAGTTCGCCGAAAGTGCTGTCCTGCGCGCCTCGCACGTCCACCACGGTCTGTATGGTGACCAGCGTGTGTTCATCCACCGTGTAGCGATGATAGAAATCGCGGATGACGAGCGCCTCGATTTCATTCAACTCGGGGAAAATTGCTTCGAGGGCGCCGCAAGTGTGCATGGCGCGCAGCGCTTTCGCGGCGTGCGGCAGGCGCAGAATCTCACGCAGAGCGGTCCACAGCGCATTTTGCGAAGCAGCCCAGGTTTTGAAGCCTTCGTGGGAACGTTCGAGGCGATCTTCGGTATCGGCGGCGAGAGGCAAGCCGTGCCGGGCCGTGAATTCGAAAAGGCGCATGGCGAGCGCCGGATCGGATTCGAGCGTGCGCGGAGAACGGAAGAGCACGGCGCCGTGCACGACTGAGAATTCCGAGTTCGAATAGCGCGAGCTCTGGTCGCGGAAACGCGAGAACAACCCGCTGCGGCGGGCTTCGAAATTTTCCAGCCGCCGGTTCGCCAGTTTCGCGATCGAGGTGACGGCGCGGTAATAGTCGCGCATCAGATCCTCGGGCTTCGAGCCGTCGCAAAGGCGGGCAATTTCGTCCTGCCGCTCGAAGCTGAGCTTGTTATCGTCCCGGCCGGAAAGGTAGTGCAGGAAGCAGCGGATGCGGAACAGGACTTCGATATTGCCGGGCTTCTGTTCATCCGGGGCGCCGAGTTTGGCCAGCCACCGCAGCACCTGAAGGTCGCGCAGGCCGCCCGGCGCTTCCTTCACGTTCGGCTCGAGGTGATAAATGGTGTCCTGAAAACGGGCATGCCGCTGATGAGTGAGTTCGGCGATGTTGCGGCCGAGTTCGCCCGAAGGATCGTGCAGTTGCGCGTAGAGGTTCGGGTCGCCGGCGACCAGACGCCGGTCGAGAAGGCTCACCGCAAGTTCCGAGTTGTTCGGGTCGATCTGATTGCACTCGCGGGGCGTGCGCACGGACTGGCTGACCCGCATGCCGCAGTCCCAGAGATCGCGCAGAAGCAGCGAGAGCGGTTCCCGGATATCGCTCTGCGTATCTTCGTTCGGCGTGAGGATGAGCAGATCGATATCGGAATGCGGGAAGAGCTCGCCCCGCCCATAACCGCCGACGGCGACCAGGGCGACGTTGTCCGGCATTTCCTGCCATCGATCGTGCAGCGTCCGGTCGATGGACGCCGTGCGGCGCGCCAGCGCGCGAACGGCATCTCGTGTTTCGAAGAACTCCTCACGGATCTGCTGTCCGGTAACGCCACTTCTCCGGGTCTCACGGCTGGCTACTGCTTCCATTGGATTGCTGCTTTCCCTGTTAAATCTGCGGCTCAAAACCGCCGCGTTGTTTGCCGGCTCGGCGGCTCAAATGGCCCCCTCGCCCCGATCGTTATTACGGATCCGGATCGCTTCGGCTACATCGTAGACAAAAATCTTTCCATCACCGATTTTCCCGCTGCGCGCCGCCTGACCGATCGTCTCGACCACTTCTTCGAGCCTTGTATCGGCGACGACTAGTTCGAATTTCACTTTCGGCAGAAGATCGACGTTGTATTCCTGCCCGCGGTAAACCTCGCGATGTCCTTTCTGCCGGCCATGACCGCGGACTTCGCTGATGGTCATACCGTCGATGCCGATGTTCTTGAGCGCTTCCTTCACGTCTTCGAGTTTGAATGGCTGGATAATCGCTTCGATTTTCTTCACGCGGGCCTCACGCCTCCAGATAGTATCCTTCCTCGCCGTGCTGGCTGAGGTCGAGGCCTTCGCGTTCGCCTTCCCGTTCCACGCGCACGCCGATGAGAGCGTCGCAGATTTTCAGAATGAGGAATGTGCCGATGACCGCCAGCAGGACGGCCATGGCGACGCCGGCGGCCTGGTAAAGAATCTGAATCGGATGGCCGTCCATCGCGCCGAGCGGCATCAACTTGCCTCCGATGGGAGTGTCGTTCACCGCGCTGGTGGCGAAGACGCCGGTGAGGAGGGCGCCAAGAGTTCCGCCCGCCCCATGAACGCCGAATGCGTCGAGAGTATCGTCATAGCCGAATTTGTGCTTCACCGCGGTGACCATCCAGAAGCAGAACCCGCCTGCGAGCAGGCCGATGAGCAGAGCCGGCATGGGCTTTACGAAGCCGGACGCGGGCGTGATGGCGACCAGTCCGGCAACGGCGCCCGAAATGCCGCCGAGCATGGTGGGTTTGCCTGAGTGCAGCCACTCCGCCGCCATCCAGCCGAGCGCAGCGGAGGCGGCGGCGAAATGCGTCGCAGCGAAAGCGCTCGACGCGAGGCCGGAAGCGGAGAGCGCGCTCCCCGCATTGAATCCGAACCAGCCCACCCAGAGCATGCACGCGCCGACGACGCTGAGAACCATGCTGTGCGGCCGCATGGGTTCGGCAGGGAACCCGACGCGCTTGCCGAGATAGAGCGCGCAGACGAGAGCCGAGACGCCCGAGGTGATGTGCACCACCGTGCCGCCCGCAAAATCGAAGCAGGGCACGGAACCGCCGAGATACGCATTGAACAGCCCACCTTTGCCCCAGACCATGTGCGCCATCGGAAAATAAACGAGGAAGGCCCAGAGAGTGGTGAACAGCGCGAAGGCGCTGAATTTCATTCGTTCCGCGAATGCGCCCGAAATCAGCGCGGGCGTGATGATGGCGAACATCAGCTGGTAGGACATGAACGTCAGCTGTGGGATGGTGGCCGCATAGTCCGGGTTGGGCGCAACGCCCACGCCATTCAGGAACGCGTATTTCAGCCCCCCGATAAAGGGCGTGCCCTCGCTGAAAACCAGACTGTAGCCGAAGAACGCCCATATCAGGGTGATGAGGGCCATCATGGAGAAGCTGTTCATCATCGTGGCGAGAACGTTTTTCCGGCGGACCAGGCCTCCATAAAAGAGGGCCAGGCCAGGACCGGTCATCATCAGGACCAAAGCCGCGCTGACCAGCATCCAGGCGTTATCGCCGGCGGATTGAGCGCTCGCGGTCGATTTCTCAAGCGCGGAAAGACGCGCGCTAATGTCGGCTGCGATCGCAGGCAGCCCCAAATGAACAATCTGCATGGATTTGTCTCGTACGAGGAGGCGAAACCACTATTATTTCTTTTGCGCGCCGTACGATTGAAATCCATACTATGAATACGGTCCATCGAAGAAATCTATTTCCCGCCCGCCAATGAGCATTTCGCCCCCAGCGCCCGCCGTCGATTATCCGATCATCGACTCTCACGCGCACATCTGGAAGCATGACCGCCGATTTCCGTGGGCAAGGGAAACGACGCATCCGCCCGCGAAGGATGCCACGGCCGAGGCGCTGCTCGAGCAGATGCGGGCGAGCGGGGTATCCGGAGCGGTACTGGTACAGGTGGCGCATTACCGGTGGGATAACCGCTACGTCGCCGCGGCGATGAAGGAATACCCCGGTGTTTTTCACGGCGTGGCGAGGGTGGACCCGGAGGACCCGGCGGCGCCGGATGAACTCGCGAGGCTTGTCGAAGAAGAGGGATTCACCGGCCTGCGCGTCGTTCCGCCGGGCGATGCGCGTGGCGACTGGATTCGCGGACCGCTGGTGGAACCGTTGTTTTCACGATGCCGTGATTTGAATATCGCGATGACCGTGCTCGCGCCGGCGGAGCGCATGCCGGACGTGGCCCGCGCCATCGATCGCTTTCCGGATCTGGACGTGGTGATCGATCATATGGCCGATTGCCCGCCCGACCGGCCGGATGCGCTGAAGCATCTCATCGCGCTCAAGCGGTATCCGTGCGTGTCCATCAAGGTTTCGCACACTTGGTCGCTTTCCCGGCAGCCCTATCCTTATCCGGACTCGCAGGCGCAGGTGAAGCGGCTTTACGACGCCTTCGGGCCGAAGCGGCTGATGTGGGGATCCGACTGGCCGCTGGTGGAAGCGTACTGCGGGTATGGCGGCGCGCTCCGCATGGTGCGGGACGAAATGCCGTTTCTGAATCCCGAGGACAAGAGATGGATGCTCTCCGGGAATATTCAGAGAGTGTTTCGAATTTGAGAGCGTATACGCGGATACGCTGCGGCAGAGGCGGCTTTACGAATCGCTGATATTATCGCCGCTGAATGCGGGTGATCGCGGCGGTTTTGCTGTCCGTGATGGTGGCGGATGCACAGATCATTATTACTACCGTTGCCGGAGGCAGTTCGCAGGATGGATTGCCAGCGATACAGGGTTCGCGAGCGCCGAATGGAGAATTCGCGATCGGACCGGATGGAACCGTCTACTTCGCGGATTACCAGGATAACCATCGAATCCGCAAACTGAACAGCAATGGATCCGTGACGACCATTGCCGGAAACGGACCGCCGGCTTCCGGCGTAACGGATGGCCGGGCTCTGTCGACGCCTGTAGCCAACGGTCAACTGGCGATTGATGCGGCAGGCGCGGTCTATATAGCGGAAACGGGCTTGTGCCGTGTTCGGCGGATTACGCCGAATGGAAATATTACGTTGTTTGCAGGGGCGGCGCAGCAAGACGGGTGCGCTTCGGACTCCGGCGACGGGGGACCGGCTCGGCATTCGAAAGGTTTCGCCTGACGGAATGATATCGACAATTGCGGGGAACGCCAACCAGTACGCGGCCGCTCCGACGAACGGAGCGGCCGCTTGTGTCCGTTTCCCTCGCAGGTCTGCTCGGTCTGGCGACAGACCGGACCGGCACGGTCTATTTCTCGCTTCTTGCCAGCAAGGCGACCGGGATCTATAAAGTCGGGCCAGGTGGCAACCTTGTCCTGATATCTTCGTCGGCTCCTTTCGACTATATCAGTCTGGATCAGGCGTCAAACATTTATGCCACAAGCTATTCGCAACTGGTGAAGCTGACGAGCGGGGGAACTGAAGTCTTGTCGGGCACGGGAACTTACTCGAGTCCGGATGGGAATCAGGCTATGGGCGCGGTGTTGAATGCGACGGCGGTTACCGTGGATGGATCGGGCGCTGTCCTGTTCGCGGATAGTCAATGCCGGGTGCGGGAGATTGCCTCGGATGGAAGCCTGCGAACGATAGCGGGTACGGGAACGTGCGGTACAGCGATGACGGGACCCGCGATTGCCGCAAATCTGCCGCCGATCAGACGTACCGCCGGATCCGGCGGATCGCTTTACATGCTATTCGAGAACGGCGAGGTGGCCTGGACGGATGTGAACGGCAATCTGAAGGCGACCTCCAGCTTTGAACGGCCAGTCTGGGCTGGCGGCCGACGGGTCGGGGGATATTTACATAACTTCGAGTAAATACGGTGTGGCAAAGTTGACGCCTGACGGAACGATAACGAGTTTCTTCAATGGGATGTCTTACACGCCGACAGCCATTGCCATGGGACCTGCCGGAAGCTTATATGTGATCGAGGGCCAATCGGGGAACATCGGCTCGGCGCTCGGTCTGATTCTGAGCCCGGCGGGTGTTTCCACGGGATCATTGTCGTCACGATCGGCGGAGTTGCATCGAACACGGTTCAGTTGTGGACGCGATAACTCTCGCGTTGCCTTTTGCGCTGCTCTGAGCTTATCCGCACGGGACAGCGGCGCGGTGGGGCGGCGTGGAAATCCGAATGATGGACGAGAGTTCGGGTGTCCGCTGAGAAACATGCCGCGCCGGCGTCGACGCCTGTCTTCTACCTGCTTTCAATTCTGGTGGGGCTCGCGGCCGGCGGCGGCGCGATTCTGTTTCGCGCGCTGATCGCTTTCTTCCATAACCTGCTGTTTCTGGAAAAGCTGTCGTTCGCGTATGACGCCAATGTTC
>DAIDJK010000286.1 GCA_027450225.1 Bryobacterales bacterium
GCACCGCCTCGCCCAGCCGCGCCGCCGTCAGCGACTGCCCTTCCGTGTGCAGCGTAATCCGCTGCGCCGCCGTCTCGATGAACCCCGCGCCCCGCACGCCCGTCGCCTCGCGCGCCGCCGCCACCACATCCCCAATCGAAAGCCCCAGGGCCGCCAGCCGCTCCGGATGCGCCTGAATCTGCAGTTGCCGGATCTCTCCGCCGAAGATCGCCACGCGCGCCACTCCCGGCACGCTCAGCAGCCGCGGCCGCAGCGTCCAGTCCGCGAACGTGCGCATATCCATCGCGCTCAGCCGGTCTGAAGTCAGCCCGATGATCAGCGTCAGGCTGGTCGCTCCCACCATCGGCGCCAGCGTCGGCGGCTTCACGCCCTGCGGCATTGCGGCCGCCGCTTCGCTCAGCCGTTCCGTCACCATCTGCCGCGCGCGAAAAATGTCCGTGCTGTCTTCGAACGTCACCACCACAACCGACAGCCCCTGAATCGAGTCGGACCGGATCGCCGTCAGATTCGGCGACCCGTTCAGCGCGTATTCCACCGGCCGCGTCACCAGCGTCTCCACGTCTTCGGCGGAAAACCCCGGCGCCTCCGTCTGCACGATCACCTGCGGCGGCGCGAACTCCGGATACACGTCGAACTTCGCGTTCAGCACCGTGTAGATGCCGTACGCCACCACCAGGCACGCCGTCGCGATCACCACTCCGCGATGCCGGATCGAAAGCTCGACGATCTTCTGCAGCATCGGCTAGTTTTCGTCCGTCTCGTTGCTGGATTTGTATTCTTCGGAAAGCAGACTCTGCGCGCCCGTCGTCACCACGCGCTCGCCAGGAGAGAATCCCGCCGCCACCAGATAACCGCCCGCCGCCGGAACGTCCGTGGGAACCGCTCTGCGTATGAATCGTTCGCCCGCCTGCACATAGGCCCACATGCGGCCGTCCTGCTGCACCACCGCCGAATCCGGAATCAGCACGCCGCTTCGCGCGCTTCCGCCCACCGCCAGGTACGCAGCCGCCGCCGTGCCCGGTCTCAATCCGAACGCGGTTCGGTCCAGGCGGTACAGCAGCGAAATCCCCTGCGTATGCGGATCAGTCACCGGCGCCACGCCCACCCGCGCCGCGCGGATCGGCGGTTTCGTTTCGAATCCCGCGGGAACCACCAGCGCGCTCGGCGCATCCACCTGCTCTCCCACCGGCAGATCCACCCGCATCAGCAGACGGTCGAATCGCGCCACCCGCAACACCGCCGCGCCCTGCTCGATCGCTTCTCCCGGACGCGCCAGAATCTCCACCACCTCGCCGCCCCGGTCGGCCTTCAACCGAAGGTTCCCGATCGTTCCTCCCGGCTCGAGCGATCGTTCGAGCGATGCCACATTCGCGCGCGCCGCCCGTTCCTTCGCCTGTTCAGACGCCAGCGTCGCCGCCGCCTGCTGCAGTGCTTTGTCGGAGACGTTCTTGTTGTCCGCGTTCAAAACCCGCGCCCGCTCGTAAGCCGATTGCGCCGCCGCCAAAGACGCCGCGCTCGCGTTCAGATCGCCGCGCGCCGTCGCCAGTTGCGTCGTGAAATTCAGGCGATCGCCCGGCGCCAGCCGCGGCTCCAGTTCGCCGAACACCGCATCCGCCGCAAGCTCCTGTCCCAGCGCCGGCCACGCGCGTCCCGCTGCCGCATGAATCGTCCCCGCCACCGTTGCCCGAACCGTGAATTGCGCATCCGGATCTTCTTCCAGCGCGCCGTACGCCGTCAGCTCCGGCGTCACCGGCCGCGCTGCAAGCGTCGTGGTTTCGATCCCCGCCTTTGCCAGCGCGTCTTTGGTTAAAGTGACTCCGGGCTCCGCGCCCGCATGCCGTTCCGCAGCCGCAGGCGCCGCCGTGCGCGCCACATCGTCGGGATCCGCCTTGCCGCGGCACCCAACCATGCACACGCCAGCGCACGCAACCAGGATGTACCGTCTCACCTGGGCCACTCCGGCAGCGGATCTTCACCGGGCGCAAGCGGCGCCTCCACCGCATCTTCCAGCGCGCTCAGCGTGGATTGCGCGCGTTCCTGCGCATCCACCGCCGTCTGGTCCGCGGCCACTCTCGCCGCCCGCGCCATGCCAAGCTCCAGCCGGTCCGCATCGCCCTGCCGGAACGCCGCCCGCACCGCCTGTTCCTGCTCGCGTCCAATCGATTGCACACGCTCGCGCGCTTCGGTCCACTGCCGCATCGCCGCGCCATACTGCTCGAACGCCGCACTCGTCTGCGCCATCGCCTGCGTCTCGAGCGCCACGAACCGCGCCTTCAACTCTTCCCGCCGCGCATCCGCCTCCGCAATCGGCCCCTTGTGCCGGTTGAACAGCGGAATCGAATCGATTGCGGACCCGAGCGTGTATGCCGGATATCCTTCCTGCAGCGAATACGCGGGCGTCAGCGGAATGTCCGGATACTGGTTCGCAATCTCCAGCCGCAGCCGCGCCTCCGCGGCCGCATATTCATCGAGGCTCCGGCGAATGTCCGCGCGATGCAGCAGCCCCGCGCGCTCCACGTTCCGCAGCGGCAGGGATTCGGGCGATGGCGCCGCATCCATCGCCGCTTCCGCCAGCTGCGCCGATTCGAGCGCCGTCTCGGGAACTCCCACCGCCGCCGCCAGCGCTGCCCGCGTCTGCGCCACGTTCGCCTCCGCCGCCGTCAGGCTCACGCGCGCCGCGGCCTGCTGGTTTCGCGCGGCCATCAGCTCGGGTCGCGCCGCATCTCCCGCCGCCAGCCGTTTCCCGTAAATCTCCACCACTTCCTCGTCGATCCTCTGCTGCGCGTCCATCAGCGCCGCGCGCCGCCGCGCGAAACAATACGCCACAAACGCCGTCCGGATGTTGCTGCGCACCCGCCACTGCGCTTCGGCCAGCGCATTCCGCGCCGCGTCCGCCAGTTTCTCCGCTTCCAGAATCCGGTCCCCGCGCTTGCCCGCCGTCTCGATCGTGAATACCGGCGACACCCCATACGTCGCCACCGATTCCGGCGTGCGGTTGTAACCGCCTTCCGCCGAAACCCCGGGATTGGTCCGCGGCTTCGCCGTCATCACCGCGGCTTCGGCTTCGCTTAGTTGCGCCTTCGCGATCGCAATGTCCGGATGGAAGTAGAGTCCCGCGCAGACCAGCGCGTTCAGTTCGAAGGCCACCGGCGGCCATGCGCGGCCCGCATTGCCGCACTCGCGCGCCGCAAAGTCACGCAGCCCGGCGTCGTCGAATGTGCGGTTGCGAAACGCGCTTTCGAGAACTTCCGGCTTCAGCGGCTTCGCCACATAGTGAACGCACGAAACTCCGCACACCGCGCCCGCCAGCAGAACGGCCAGCGCGAAATCCTTTCTCACCAATTCCCGAGTCTATTTTTTCCATCCTGAAGAGAACATGACGCCCGGATTACGATTCCGTCATCTGCGCCCGAATTACCGGAAGGACAGTCTCACCGAAGTCCCCTGCCCCACCGTGCTCTGAATGGTCGCATCTCCGCCGTGCAGCCGCGCTATGGTCTGCACGATCGCGAGGCCCAGCCCCGCCTGCGCGCCCGTCGCCGCGCGCGCCGGGTCCACGCGATAGAAGCGGTCGAACACGCGGCCCAGATGTTCCTCCGGAATTCCGATCCCCGAATCCGACACGCACAGCGCCACTCCGCGCGCATCTCCATCCGCCTCGATTTGCACGCGCCCGCCGCGCGGCGTATAGCGCAGCGAGTTCTCGATCAGGTTGCCCACCGCGCGCTGGAACAGCGCCCGGTCCACCGCCGCTCTGCACGTTTCGGGCACGCTCGTCTCCAGTTGAATCCCGCGCTCGCTCGCCGCCGGTTCATAGAACTCCGCCAGCCTCTTCAACTCGCCCGCCACATCCAGCGGCTCGCGCCGGATCTCCGTTTCCGGGTTCTCCGCTCTGGCCAGAAACAGCAGGCTGTCGATCAGCCGCGAGAGCCGTTCGCAATCTTCCAGGCACGATTCCGTCAGGTCCGTATACTCGGCCGGCGTCCGCACCCGCGCCAGCGCCACTTCCATCTGCCCGCGGATGTTGTTGATCGGCGTCCGCAATTCATGCGCAATATCGGAGGAGAAACGCGACAGCCGCGAAAACGCTTCTTCCAGCCGGTCCAGCGTCTGGTTGAAATCCCTCGCCAGCGAATCGAGTTCCGCCGGCGGATCGCTCAACTTGATGCGCTCGTTCAAAGTGCTCGACCGGATGCCCTGCACCGCCGCCGCCATCTCGGAGAGCGGTTGCAAGCCGCGCCGCGCAATGCGGTTGCCGATGAAAATGGAAATCAGCAGACCCGCGATCAGCGTGGCCCAGATTTCGCTGCGGTAGCGCGCCAGCAGATCGCTTTCATAGCGCGTATCGATTGCCAGCTCGATCCGATATCGCGTATGCCCGGACCGGCTCAATGCCGTGCCGGACATGATCCGGAACGTCTTCCCGGACGGCGACTCGATCTCGGGACCTCCGGCAAACAGCGGCGCCGGAATCTCCCGCGACATCCCGTCCGTTTCAAACAGCGTCCTGCCGCTTTCCGACAGCACGCGCGAAAAGATCCGCACCGAAGGGTCTTCGGAAAGGTCTTCGTCCACTTCCCACTTGAGCGTCGCGTCCGTGTCGCCGGATTCGCGAAGCAGCGTCTGCAGCACGCGCAGCTTGCCGTCCAGATAGCGGTCGTTCTGCTGATTGAAGTCCCGCACCAGCGTGAAGTACAGGAATCCCGTCATCACGAACAGCACCGCGAGGCTCGATCCCGCGTACCACCACGCGAGCCGCGCCGTCAGCGGCGCGGGTTCACGACGAAATTTCTTCCAGAACATAACCCACTCCGCGAACCGTCCGTATCAGCCTGGTGGGCCAGGGGTCGTCCACCTTCGAGCGCAGCCGCCGCACATGCACATCCACCACGTTCGTGTCCGTATCGAAGTTCATGTCCCACACCTGTTCGGCGATGAACGTCCGGGTCAGAACTTCACCCGAATGCCGGGCCAGCAGCGCCAGCAGCCGGAATTCCGTCGCCGTCAGATCCAGCCGCGCGTTCGCCCGCGATGCGCGCTGCCTCGCCAGGTCGATTTCGAGATCGGCCACATGGAATGTGGAAGGCTGCCGCGCCGGTCCCCGCCGCAGGATCGTGCGGATGCGCGCCAGCAGTTCGGAAAACGCGAACGGCTTCACCAGATAATCGTCCGCTCCAAGTTCCAGCCCGCGCACGCGGTCCGGCACCGAATCGCGCGCCGTCAGCATCAGCACGGGAGTCTGGTTGCCTTCCGTTCGCAATCGCGAAAGAACGGAAAACCCGTCGCGCTGCGGCAGCATCACATCCAGCACAATCAGATCGTATTGCGAATTGCGCGCCAGATGCAGACCGTCCTCGCCATTCGCGCACACATCCACCGTGAACGCATTTTCGGCGAGCCCCTTTTTCAGGTAGGCCGCGGACCGGGGCTCGTCTTCGATGACGAGAATCTTCACAAGCTTACTTGCCGGCCGCCGGCTTCACCGTCCCGTCAGCCGCCACGCGCACCTGCACCGGCTTGCCGTCGGCGTCTCGCGTCAGCGCGCCATAGCTCACGTTCCGGCCCTCGGTCACTTTCTCCACGCTGAGTATGTTCGAAGCCGGCGCCGCCTTTTCGATCGCCGCCCGCGCCGCTTCAGGCAAAGTCGAAAGCTCCACCTGATCCTTGATCGCCACCAGTCCGCCCTGGCCGTCGATGATCAGGTCGTGATACTTGCCGTTGAGCCGCGTGTTGATCTGGTAATCCCAGCCGTGTTCGCCTTTCGCGGAAGTGATGCTCAGCGGGAAAGCATTGTCCATGTGCGCTTCAGCCGTATCGCGAACCGCCTGCGGCAGAGCCGCGAACTTCTCGGCGAAGCCGTCGCCGTTGAACGCCAACATCCCGGTGGCCACTGCCAGACCCGCCAGCAAAACTCCTGCGATCCTCATTCGGACTCCTTTAATCATTCGGACTCTTTTAATAAGGTTAAGCCCGAATTGGCGCCGGGAGGCAGATCGTCCAGCCCCTCGCACCAGTCCTCGCCGATCACTTCCACCGGATGCGGCGTCCGAATCGTCCCGTTCCCGCAGGCGAGGTCATCCACCGGGCAATACCGGTCGCAGCCCCAGCAGATCCGCTCGGGATGTTTCGGATGAAGTGGAACGTTCGCCATCGCGTGGTCCTTTCTTATGACGATGCAATCCGAGAGCGCCAGGCGCCATTGCAGCCCACCCGGCGCTCCCCTGTGTGCCGCCGCGGGCTAGTCTCCCGGCACTCTCGCCGGTACCGGACCCGCCTGCAACACCGCCGCAGGCTCCTTCGCTCCGCTGCCGCTCGTGAACACGAAGTACACCAGCATCAGCGCGCCGAACGCGAACAGCGTGTCGCCCGGCGCCCGCATCCAGCGCAGTCTCTGCATCAGCGGCGAACCGAGGAACTCGGAGCTTCGCGCATACCAGTAACCGTGCTCCACCGAGGCCAGCGTCTGCATCAGTCCCACCGGCAGCAGGCTGCCCACGCACATCGCGAAGAGCCCGATGTTCATGGACCAGAACGCGACTTTCAGACTGCGTTCCTTCCACTCGGCCGCCGGGTTCATCGCCCGCAGGCACACCAGCATCAGTCCGATGCCCAGCATCCCATACACCCCAAACAGCGCCGCATGCCCGTGCAGCGGAGTCGTATTCAGACCCTGCATGAAGTAGAGCGCGATGGGCGGATTGATCATGAAGCCGAACAGTCCCGCGCCCACCATATTCCAGAACGCCACGGCCACGAAGAAGTTGACCGGCCAGCGATACCGCTGCGCCCACACCGTCATCCGGCCGCGCCGCAGATCGTCCATCGCCGAATAAGCCACCATCGTGAGCGGAACCACCTCAAGCGCGCTGAATACGGAGCCGAACGCCAGCGCCACCGTCGGCGTGCCGGAGAAGTACAGGTGATGGCAGGTGCCGATGATGCCGCCCGCAAGGAAGATGGTGGCCGAAAGCAGCGCGGCTTTGGCCGCAAGCCTCGGCTGAATCAGCCCCAGCCGCGTGAAGAAAAACGCGATCACCGTGGTGGCGAACACTTCGAAGAAGCCTTCCACCCACAGGTGCACCACCCACCAGCGCCAGTATTCCACGATCGAAAGATGCGTGTGCTGCCCCCACGTGAGGCCCGCGCCATAGAACAACCCGATCGCCGCGGCCGACATCACGAACAGCCACAGCAGCGGTTTGTGTTCGCCGCTGGTCTTCAGCGCGGGACGAATCGCGCGCACTACTAAGAAAAGCCAGATCAGCAGACCCACGAACAACAGAATCTGCCAGCCGCGCCCCAGATCGACATATTCATAGCCCTGATGTCCCCACAGGAACGACGTGGCGTCGGTCAGCCGGTTATGAACGCTCAGCCATTCGCCCGTCATCGATCCGGCCACGATCACCAGCAGCGCGCCGAACAGCACATGCACGCCGAGCTTCTGGAACTTCGGTTCGTAGCCGCTCACCAGCGGCCCGATGAAGAGCCCGGCCGCGAGCCATGCGGTCGCAATCCAGAAGATGCCCACCTGCACATGCCAGGTTCGGGTCACGCTGTAAGGCAGGATGTGCGAAATCTTCAGGCCATAGAAGCCGTCGCCTTCCACTCCGTAGTGCGCCGTAATCATGCCCATCAGCAGTTGAACAAGAATCAGCGCCGAAACCACCCAGAAGTACTTCAGCGTCGCGCGCTGCGAAGGCGTCGCCTTCCACCGCGCCAGCGGGTCGCTTGCGGGCAGTTCGGCGGGCATCTCTTCCGCCTTCTGCGATGCGTACCACCACACCATGGCGCAGATGCCGCCCAGCAGCATGATGATGCTCACGCCGGTCCAGATCACCGCTTCGCCGGTGGGCCGGTTGCCGATCAGCGGCTCATACGGCCAGTTGTTCGTGTAAGAAATGGTGTCGCCCCTGCGCATGGCCGAAGCCGACCATGCGGTCCAGAAGATGAACCCCGCGAACTGGCGCATGCGTTCCGGAGTGCTGACGCTTCCCGACGGGATTGCGTACTTCGGTTCCCCCTGCATGAACACATGCGAGAAATGCCGCAGGCAGGCTTCGAACGCACGGGCGCGAACCGGGTCGATCACGATCGTGTTCGTCGCCGGATCGTAGCTGTTGCGCCGGTACATCTGTTCGAGCCGTCCGCGCAACCCGGCCTGCTGTTCCACGGAAAGCTGCGCGTATGGCTTGCCCTGTTCGGCGCGAGCCCAGTCATCGAGAACGAACGTCGCTTCCCGATGCAGCCAGTCCGCGGTCCAGTCCGGCGCCACATAACTGCCGTGGCCCCAGATGGAACCGACCTCCATTCCACCCAGCGACTGCCACACATTCTGGCCGCGCCCCACGTCGCCCTCGGCCACCACCACTGAGCCATCCGTGGAGAGTACCCTTGCCGGTATCGGCGGCATCTCCTGATAAATCCTCGTGCCGATCCACCCGAGTATGGCGAACGACAGAGTGAATACGACGGCGAAACTGATCCAGAGCTTCTTCATGGAATCTCTTCTTCCCCTTCCTGTAATCAAATTGCGATCAGGCGAACACGCGCTGCTTTGCGACAGCGTGCGGCGCGGGCCTGTACAACGTAACCAGCAAATTCGCCGCGAACACCGTGACGGCGCTTAGTTCAATCACTGCCGAAACGGGCAGTACCCGCCAGAAGAATCCGGCGAATGCGAAACCTTCATAAGCCGGAATCTCCGAGATGACGCGCAGCGCGCAGCCGAGATTCAGCAGCAGCAGGGATGCGAACATCGCCTGCGCGCTGAACAGGACGCGCGCGCCGCAGAACGCCGGCAGGATTTTCTGTCCGATGGCGAAAACCATCGCGGCGAGAAATCCGACGGTTGCCGCGTGGCGGCTCGCGCCCCAGATGCCGCCGGCGTGATCCGCGGCGGCCGCCCGGATGGTGAGCGCCCCGGCCACCATCAGCCACACATAGGTGAGCCGCACGAAGAACGGAAACGACCGATGAACGCCGTTGAGCTTCGCCGGCTGCTGCGCCGGTTCAAAGACGCGCAACGCGGCAATCGCCATCACGGCCGAGACGACGAACGTGACGGCGGCGGCCATTGCGAGTCCCGCCGCTGAAAATCCAACCCCGGCGAAAGCCGCGGCGACTGCCCGCAGCAGCATTCCCCCACGCGGCGCGCGCATTCCGAGAAAGATGGGAAGCCAGCGGGCGTTGAAGCCCCACACCGTCGGAATCAGAAACGCCCAGACCGGAACTGCGAGCAATCGCTGATCGAGCGCATGAGGAATCGCCGGTGATGTCTGCGTGAGGGCGACATAGAGCGCGACCGCAACATTGATCAACAGGGCCAGCAGAAATCCGAAGGTGGATGCGACGACGGCCAGCATCCAGGGCTCTTTCGGTTTGCGGGGAGCGTTCGGGTCCGGCTTGTGTCCGGAGACGGTCCGGAAGAAAACAAGATAGCCGGCGAGTTCCAGCACGGCGGAGAGCGGCAGCGCGATTCTCCATTCGGCGGCGGCGATGCCGGTGGCCCAGCGCATGGTGGCGCCGAGCGTCCAGAGCGCCCAGGCAATCCATGCGCGCCGAACGGCGAAACGCGGCAGCCGCCCCATCTTCGAGAGCGAATAAAACCCGATGCCGATGATGAGGGTTCCAATCCAGCCGTAGATCTGCGCGTGTCCATGCGCCTGTATCCAGGCGGGCGACATGCTGTCGAGCTGATGGCGATTCGAGATCGACACCAGATTCCAGACTCCCAGGAAGGTTCCGGGCAGCAGCATGAACAGGAGCCCGGTGACGACGAACGCGATAACTGCCCGGCTCAGATTCTGCTCTTGCGCGGCCGATGTTTCCGATCGCTGCATATTTGTTCCTCTGATTCGAGCGTAGGTTCCGGAGGGTTTGGCCTCAGTGACTTAAGTCACCAGCCGTGATCGAATTCGGCGGCGCGTGGGACCAGATGGAAATAGACGCTGTCCGGCAGGTTGGTGGACCAGTGGCCGGTGATTCGCGCGCCCGCATAGATGCCGAAGAAAAGCACGGCGATGCCGGCCGCAACGCACCACGCCGGCGCCCGCTTTGCGCGGGGAGCCGAAAGGAACAGCGCATTTTCCGCGGGACACGCCGCCACGCACTGCATGCAGCCGAGACATTCGGCGGAGCGGATGGTGACGAGTTTGTCTACCGGCAGCGCCGAAGGACACACCCTGCTGCATTTGGCGCAGTCGATGCACAGTTCGGCGTTGCGGCGGATGCGCAGCGGACTGGCGAGCGAGACGATTCCCATCAGCGCGCCATAGGGGCAAAGATACCGGCACCAGAAGTTCTGCACGAAAACGGAAGCGACGATGAGGACGGCGAGAACGACGCCGCCCACGATGGTGAGATCGCGGAAGAAGTTCAGCATCTTCACGTCGTCGATGATGCCGAACGGTCCTTCGAGAAACTGGTGGAGCGCCGCCACCGGCATCGCGGCGATTACGGCCAGAAAGAATCCAAGCAGCAGATACTTCAGGCCGCGCAGCGGGATATCGAGCTTGCGCGGCAGGCGGAAGTTCTTCCCGAAGGTGCTTCTGCCGAGCCGCCACAGGTACTCCGACACCGTTCCCACCGGACACAGCCATCCGCAGAACGCCTTGCGGAAGAGCAGCGACGCGGCGAGAAAGGCGATCAGCAGGAACAGGCCCGCCGGATGAATGCGGGGGATGGAGCCGCTGAACAGAAGCAGCTTCAGGTTCATCAGCGAGCCGATAGGCAACCAGCCTTCAACGCCCGCCGGACGGGCCACCCGCAGCGAGTGTCCGCCGGTTTCGAAGTACCGGACCCAGAGCAGAAACTCGACGCCGATCCAGATATTCAGCGCAAGAAAGACAAGCTGAATGGAACGGCGCAGCCGCTGCGAGTAGTCCGCCACGGCGCGCCGCAGAAGCTTGTGGCGCGGCATGCTTCAGTTCCCGCGTTCGAGGGCGATGGCGCGAAGGAAAAGAACGTTGTTTTCCAGATGCACGTGTTCGTGCAGATCGCGCTCGAATTCGTGCAGGCCATGGTAGAGCGCCTGGAAAGTACCGCACGCGGCTTCAGGCGGAACATAGCCGCCGGCCAGCTGGCTGATGCTCGCGAAGAGCGCGCCGGCGTCATCATGTTCGGCGATCATGTGCGAGATGGGCATGGCGACGGAGCCGAAAAATGCGGGCGGCAAAGGCAAGCCCGCGGCAGCCGCATCCTCCATGCGAACGATGTGGGGGAACAGCACCTGCTCCTCCCTGAGCATGTGGTTCTCCAGCTCCTGGGTCGCGGCGAGGAAGAGATTCTGGATCTCGCCTATGTACGCGTGCGATTTCCCGTGCCGGGAAACCACCTTTTCAAGAAGCGCGCCGATGCGCGGCGTTTCGTTGCGAACGTAAGCGTGGTGATGGTCGACGATGTGGCGGATGATTGCGCTGAGCCGCGCCTGCGCCCATGCGGCCGGCGCGGGAGCGTGCGCGTCGTGTTCGGCCTGGGTGATGCGGCTGATGACCTCTTCAACCGGGGTTCCGATTCGTGAACAGGCTTCGGCGAGCCCGCGTTTGCCTCCACAGCAATAATCGATCCCGAGCGCTTCGAACACCCGGATGCTGGATGGTTCCGCCGCCGCAATTTCGCCGACCGTAGCTTCTTCTGTGATCCGCATTTTCAACCTCTGATCTGAGGCTAGGGCGGATCCGGGCGGCGCGCAGTGACTGATGTCACAGCGCCCCCTGACCATCAGAGCGGGGCGGAAAGTTCGGATTCGAGGGCTTCGCGATCGAGGATGGTGATTTCCCGGCCGTTCATCTCGATAAAGCTCTGGGCCTGCAACCGGGCGAGATTGCGGGAAACGAGTTCGCGTACGGTGCCGATCTGCGAGGCGAGTTCCTGGTGATTGGCGCTGAGCGAAAAGGTGACGCCGCGCTCCGTGGCTTTGCCGCCGGTTCGGGAAGCGCGCAGCAGCCAGGCGATGAGGCGGTGACGAACCGTAGTGAACGACAGCTCTTCGATAATCCCGACCAGGCGACGCAGGCGCCCGCCGACCACCTGCAGCATCTTGAGCGAGACCTCGGGGTGTTCGAGGCAGATGGCGCGAAGGTCCGCGCGTGAAACAAACAGCGCTTCGGTGTCTTCAGCGGCCGAGCCCGAAGCCGGATATTTGCCGCCATCGAAAACCGGGAGTTCCGCGACGGACGCGCCAGGCCCTTCGACGGCGAGCACGTGTTCGCGGCCGTTCATGGACGTTTTGAAGATGCGAACGCGGCCCGAAACCACGATATAGAGACCGGCGCAGGGTTCGCCTTCGGCGAAAAGAGTCTCGCCACGGCTATAAGAACGAATGCCGGAGCGGGCGGCGAGCGCGCTCAATTCGGCTTCATCGAGAGCGGCAAACAGAGGAGTCGCCTTGAGGATCTCCCGGACTGGAACGGCGGACTGGGCCATTTACGTGATCTTTACTATCTTTACCGCATTCGCATAAAATTGGCGCACGGGCATGGCATTTCGAAATGTATTCATCGCAATTGTGGTGGGATTCGCGCTGATTGTAAGCGCCTTTCTTTTGAACCGTGCGCGTCCGCGCGCCCAGACCGAGCAGGCGAACGCGGCATCGGTACGGGCTTCCGGCAAGTGCGCCGAATGTCACTACCGGCAACAGTATTCGATTGTTCACGAATATGAGCTGAGCGCGCATGCGGCGCACAACGTTAGTTGTCTCGATTGCCATCAGCCGGCGCCGAACCAGCACGGCCAGGAGCATCATGGATTTACGATTGTGGCGAAGCTGACGGCGGGAAACTGCCGCGCGTGCCACGAATCGATTTACCAGGAATTCCTGCGCAGCCGGCACGCCGCGGTTTCGTGGGCGGCGGTTTACGGGGCCAAAGGGCTGACGCCGGAAGAGGTGGCCTATGCGGAGAAGTTTCATCCGGGTTACGCGAACCGGCCGCCGCATCCTTTTACTACGCTCGAAGGAACTTCGGCGATGACGAGCGGCTGCGAGCAGTGTCACTCGGTGGGGCGGCCGAACGCGGATGGCACAATCGGCTCCTGCACGGCCTGCCATACGCGGCACACGAGTTCGGTGGCGATTGCCAGAGAGCCGCGAACGTGCGGGCAGTGCCACATGGGTCCGGACCATTCGCAGATCGAGATTTATGAGGAATCGAAACATGGCGTGATGTTCAATGCGCAGGAGGCGATGCTGAACCTGAACGCTCCGGCGCGGCAGTTGACGACGCGTGACATGTGGGTTCCGACCTGCGCGACCTGCCACATGAGCGGATTGAACGGAAACAAGGTGACGCACGACACCTCCGAGCGGCTCTCCTATTACCTTGCCGACCCGATTACGAAGAAGCGACCGAATTACGAGATGGCGCAGGCCAACATGAAGGAGATCTGCAACCAGTGCCATACGCGGAGCCTGATCGACCGCGTATACAGCCAGGCGGAGCAGGTGGTTTCGGTGACGAACCAGCGAGTGACCGAGGCGAAGGCGATTCCGGACGCGCTGCGCGCGCAGGGCATTCTGACCGGCAAACCTTTTACCAGCCGCATCGATTTCGTGTACTTCGATTTCTGGCACTACGACGCGCGGACGGCGAAACACGGCGCATTCATGGGCGGCGCGGACTTTGTTCAGTGGCATGGGAATTATCCGATGCTCAACAAGATGGTGGAACTCGAGTATCTGGCCGGGCAGATGCGCATGGAGCACGGGCGTGGGCACTGAGTGGCGGCGCGATTACGTGCTGTGGATCGAAATCTTCGCGCTGGTGAACCTGGGATTTCTGGCGGGCGACATTTATCTGGCGCATTCGGGGAACGAATTCCGGTACAAGGCAGAGTGGATTCCTTTCTACTTTTCACTGGCGGCTCCGTTGCTGCTGGCGATCGCGGTTATGGCGCGCCAGATCCGGGGAAGACGCCGGCTTTGGGCGATTACCGGTTATGTGGTGGGCGCGGCGGCCATCGTAGTCGGTTGCGCGGGAGTAATTTACCATCTGGACGGGCAGTTCTTCTATGAAAAGACGCTGATCAGTCTGACTTATGCCGCGCCTTTCGTGGCGCCGCTTTCCTATACAGGAATCGGATTGCTGCTTCTGCTGAACCGGATGGTTCCGGTGGAGAAAGTGGAATGGTCCCTGTGGCTGCTGCTGCTGGTGCTTGCCGGATTCTTCGGGAACTTCGTTCTTAGTCTGACCGACCATGCCGAGAATGGATTCTTTCGCTGGACCGAATGGATCCCGGTGGCCAGCAGCGCCTTCGCCGTTTCCTTTCTTCTGATACCTTTCTTCCGCCGCGTGGACGTAACCTATTTAAAAGCCTGTGCGCTGGTTCTGATCGCAGAAGCGGGAACTGGAGTACTTGGGTTTGTTTTGCATGCCTCGGCGGACTTACACGGCCCGTCGAGGAGTTTGTTCGAGAACGTAGTGAGCGGCGCTCCGCCGCTGGCTCCGCTGCTGTTCCCGAATCTGGCGGTTCCGGGATTGATCGCGCTGTGGGTTTACGGGAGTAACCTGTAGGCGCGCGGTATTATCGACCGCTTACTGCAGAACGCGCAGAACGGGCGCGGGCTTCGGGTCTTCGATGCGGTTGCGGCCTGCCCTCCAATCGCCGATTTTCCGCGAGGCTTTGAACAGGGCGGCGACGGGGATGACGCCCGCGAGTTTGTGGCCGCCGACCGCAGCGAGCCCCATGGAGGCGATACACCCGCAGGACCTGCAATCCGGATTCCCGCCGAACTGGCACGGAGTGATGCGGGTTTCCAGATCGGCCGAGATGCTTTGCGTGGTTAAGGCAAAGATGCACTCTTCGGGACTGTGCGGCGGAGCGCTCAACTGGCGAATCAACGGCTCCGGCATATCCAGCTTGCGATAACGGCGGCGCAACACGAGAAGGTCTTCGATAAGGCGTGCGCGTTCCGAAGCGTCTGGTATCTCGGGTAAGTCATCACCGATTTGCGGAGTGAAGACGCTGAACCATACCTTCTGAACTTCAGGCCGCGGCGACCAGAACTCCAGAAACTCACCCAGATAGCCAGGGCGCTTCATCATCTGGCCGGTGACGGTGCAGTGAACCGTGATGCTTTGCCCGGCGATGTTCTTCAGTATTCGATCGTAAGTCGCGGGTTTGCGGCGGAGATCGTGTTCGGGCTGAAGCCCGTCGATGGAGACAACAATATTCAAATGTTCCAATGCGGCCCACGCAGCCGGCAACGGACGGAAGGCGCTGGTGACGATCTGGACATGGATGCCGCGCTCGAGCAGAAGCGGCACCAGAATTTCCAGCTCCCGATAACGGACCAGCGGATCGCCTCCGACGAGGGAAAGATGAAGCGGGCGGAAGCGATCGGCGACTTCCAGTACGCCATGGATGAGATCCCGGCCTTTGCGATCGTTCAGATCCCGTAAGGTTTTTCCGCCTCCGAGGTGCTGGTCTTCATAGGCATAGCAACCCGGGCAGCGCAAGGGGCACTCGCGCGTGATTTCCAGGGAAAGAGACGGACGATGACCATCTAAAATCCTGGTCCAGGCTCTGAGGATATCCGAGGTCCGCAAATCTGCTCCTTTCTGTTCCGAACGCGGCCAGATGCAGGAATGTTCGGAGAGACTACTGGCAGGAGAAGGGCCGAAGCGATCCAGCTCAAGTAATCCGGCTCAGATGATCCAGCCCAGGTAAACTTCAGCCGCAGGTGAATGCGACGGCTTCACCGGACCGGCTTCATAAAAACGAACGGCGCGTGAGGGGTGGCATCACCACAATGTGACGTTCGGTGGACAGCGACGCGTTGCAATCCCAGGTGGAGGATGGATGGATAAAGCGCACGAATCGCGCGGTTCCAAAGCGACGGCTCAATTGCGCGATGGCGTGGCCGTGCGGTTCGGCACGGAACCGGCTACGCTGCCTGCATACCGAGAACCGGCGGAGCGTTTTTGCCGCAGCAGCGTTTGTATTTCTCGCCGGAACGGCACGGGCAGGGAGCGTTGCGGGCGATGGAAACGGGCGCGGCGAGAGGCGATCGGGTTTGTTTTGCAAAATCGTTTTGCGACGTATTTTGATGCTGATGCGACGCGCCCGCGGTGGGGCTCGGGACTGGGCGGGGATGGATTTTCGATGGCTCCGCCTGAGGGATGGTTTCCGTGCTGAAGCCCACAGGCTGTGAGAGAGCGCGGCGCACACATTCGGTTTGAACGCGACGCAGTTCGGCGAGCGCACGATGAAAAGCGCGCTGTGCCGATGCGCGGGCGCGATCGATGGAGGTCTGAAAGCGTTCGCAGTCTTCGGCGCTGGCGTCGCCGTTCAGCAAAGCCGCGGGCGGGTCCGATTCGGCGGCGGCGCAGCGGCGCAGGCGCCAGGCGGCGTGCACAATCTCCTGCGCAAGAGTATGTTCGAGAGCGCCCTTCGGAGCGAGTTCGTCGAAACAGCTGGAGCGGAAGTCATCGAAGATATGACGCTCCTCGGGAAAGATGAAATTGACGGTGGAGAACAAGCCGGCTTTGGTGCCGTTTCGGGAAACGCGGGCTTTGCCTTCGGCCGTGACAGGGCCGGTGGACCGCTCGGCATTGAGCCGATTGGCGAGTATTTGCGCGGGAGATGACATAGGAGCTCCGATTTCCGTTAGAGGATAACCGGAGGCGCAAAGGTAAAGCCGGCAGGTTATTGAAACGATTGGGCAGGAAGGTTGTGAACGAGACGCGGCGGCCATCCCGTGAGAATGTCCGCCGTGATTTCGGTCAGGTTACCGGAAGAGATTTCCGGGCTTCGCGGTCGGGGTCGTTCTCGGCTTTCGAGACGTCATCGAAAACCATGACCTCACCCTTGTCCGGCGAATATTTGGGCCAGCTGGGCAGACCGGGCCCATTGGGATTGCCGGTCTTCATGAACTGGAGCAAGGCGCCGGCCATCTTCGCGGAAACGGCTCTGGGCCTTGCGCCGCCGCCGGTGTGAGTGAGCATGAGGTCCGTGTTGTAGAACCAGAAACAGATATCGACGGTGTGGAAGGCGCGGATGCGGTGGTCGAACAAAGGCGGCTGCCAGGTGAACCAATCGACATAAACCGGCGAGGGCTGTCTGGATTTCACATCCGCGAGAGCAACGACGGACTGGCGATTGCTGCTGGCGAGAGACCAGATTTCGACGGGCTTCCGGCCGGGGAATGCCTTTGCATAAGCCGCCACGACTTCGGGCGCCTTGTCGCCGAAGCCGCCGCCGAAGCCGGCTCTGTGGCGGAGCCGCTCAATCACGTCATCCATGGTGACCGACTCGAGCGAGGAATCCGTCCAGCTGGGCGACTGCTCGTTCTCGACCGAGCTGATGATCATGGGCACGCCGGCCGCGGTGGGAGCGGCATCGGGATCATAGGGATGCTGCGGCAGGATGGCGCCATCGACAACGGGACTGAAGCCGCGCGCCATGGGAGATCCGCCGCCGGCGGACTGGCGCATGAGGTTCTGCTGGGCGCGCGTGGCGACGGCATAGAAGTCCTTCCAGGGCATTGCCTGAAGCTTCTCCAGATCGTCCGGGCCGAGGCCGGCTTCTTTGACGACAGCGGCGCCGAGTTGTTCGGAATAGGTCTTGTCGGCCGCGCGCCGCGAAGCTCCGCTGAGTACGACGGCCTTGTGGAAGAGACCTTTGGCCGATGGCATGGCGGTAAGGATGCAGACCTTGGCGCCGCCTCCGGACTGGCCCATGATGGTGACATTATCGGGGTCGCCGCCGAAGTTGGAGATGTTGTCGCGAACCCATTCGAGCGCGGCGACGATATCCATCATGCCGACGTTGCCGGATGCGGCGAACTTCTCGCCTCCAACGCCGGCCAGATTGCAGTACCCGAGGGGACCAAGGCGGTGATTGATGGAACAGAAGACGACATTGCCGAAGCGCGCGAAGTTTTCGCCGTTGTAGCCATCCTGCTCAATGCCGTTGCCGGCGGTGAAGCCGCCGCCGTGAATCCAGAAGAGCACGGGGCGCTTCTTTGCGTCGATGGCGGGAGTAAAGATGTTGAGGCGGAGGCAATCCTCGCTTACGTCGTCGTAGTTCCAGTGGTCGCGGAAGGAGGCGTATTTATTCTCGTAGCGGTTCTCCATGTTCTGCGGGGCGGAGTTGCCCCACCAGAGCGCGGGGTAAACATTGTCCCAGGGCTTCGGCTTCTGCGGAGGCATGAAGCGATTGGCGCCCGACGTATCCGCGCCATAGGGGATGCCGAGAAAGTAGTAGATGCCGCGAAGTTCGTAGCCGCGGACCTTGCCGTATTGCGTATTGGCGACCGCAATTTCGTCGCCCACGCGAAGAACCTGGCCATCGTTGCGCCTTGCGGGGTGCGTGGCCGTGCTGGCGGCGCCCGCATTGGAGGCGCCCGCGCTCATGGCGGCCCCGGCGGAGCCGGCGCCCACCACCTGTATGAATCTGCGTCTGTTTGCCTTCATTGATTCGATCCTTGTACTGCTCGTCCGGGATGGGGAGGTTCGGCTGTGAACGCTCCGGAAGCCACTAGTCTATATCCGCGAGACGGGGAGCGCGGAACGTACTTCGGGGGATTTGCGAGCACAGCCCGGCAGGTGGCGTCCGGACGATAACTGCGGCATACTCTGTCTGATGGCAAAAGAGAATCGCAGAAAGCTACTTGGAAAAGCGGTGGGCGGCGCGGTTGCCGGTCTGGCGGCGGCGGGCGCGGGAAAGGCGCAAACGGCGCCGGAGAAAAAGGCGCAAGCGGCGCCGGAGAAGAAGATATACGGCAAAGGCCCTTTGTTTTCGAGCGCCGTGTCCTACGGGAATCTGGTGTTCATCGCGGGCGTGGGCGCGCACTTCAAAGGCGACATCAAGGCGCATACGGACCACGTGCTGACGGAAATCGAAGGGCGCCTGAAGGAGTGCGGATCTTCGATGGACAAGGCGCTGAAGGTGAGCGTGTTTCTGAACGACCTGAAAGACTACGATGCGATGAACGAGGTATTCAAGGGACGCTTCGGACCAAACCCGCCTGCTCGTACGACTGTAGCGCCGGCGGGAGGAATTCCGGGCGGCTCACTGGTGGAGATCGACGTTATAGCCTACATCTAAGCGCGGGCAATCGACTCCTGTTATCGGTAACTCACTAT
The DNA here is from genome assembly GCA_027450225.1 of Bryobacterales bacterium. Lineage (GTDB taxonomy): Bacteria > Acidobacteriota > Terriglobia > Bryobacterales > Bryobacteraceae > BOG-234. The sequence goes on from DAIDJK010000286.1 coordinate 19,086, forward strand.
GCGACGCCGTGAATTTCTGCAACTTACCGCCGCTGCTTCCGCCTGCGCGGCGACGCCGGAGAGCGGTCCGGTTTATCGCGTGACCACGCCGTTTCCGCGTTCGGCGAACCCCGGCATGCCCGGGCGTTATCCGGGCAAGGTGGTCCGGGTGCGATCTGAAAACTGCGTGGATACGGCGACGGCGGAGGCGAACGCGCCTGTGGTGCGCCGCATGATCGGCGAAGGGATGCGAAGCCTGACGGGCGCGAAGACGGAACGCGACGCGTGGGGCGGCTTCTTCGACGCGAAGGACGTGGTGGGAATCAAGCTGAACTGCTCCGGCGCGCCGAACATACGGTCCGCGCCGGAGGTGGTGGCGGCGATTGTGGACAATCTGAGGGCGGTCGGGGTACCGGCAGCGAACATCTATCTCTACGAACGATTTCCGGATCAGTTGGAAAGCGTGCATTACGACCGCTATGTTCCGGCGGGCGTGAATATCACGGCGATTGAAAACTCGCGCGGTTCGATTGCAGGCTACGACCCGAGGACTTATGTGGAAGTGGATTTCTTCGGGGAAGACGATACGCGCTCGAACATGATCGGTCTGGTGACGCAGCGATTCACGAAGATCATCAACGTGCCGAATGTAAAGGACCATCAGGCGGCCGGAGTGACAGGGTGCCTGAAGAATATCGCCTACGGGAACTTCTCGAATGTGGCGCGGTCACACCAGGGGGCGAAGACGAACACGCTGACATTCATCGGCACGCTGGCGAATGTGGAGCCGCTGCGCAGCCGCGCGGTGTTGAACATTATGGATGGAACGCGGGGCGTGTGGCATGGCGGCCCATTCCTGACGATGGAGAAATTCCGGTTCTTTCCGAAGCAGATTCTGGTGGGCACGGACCCGGTGGCGATGGACCGTATCCTGCTCGACATCATCGAAGAGAAGCGGAAAGCGGAAGGCGCGATCTCGGTGTGGGACAGGACGCCGGCTCATGTGATGCAGGGCCACAATGAAGATCCGGATGTGAATCACTTCTTCCGGGAGCCTGGGCACATCGAATACGCCGCAGGTCTTGGGCTGGGCGTTTACGATAAGTCGCGGATACAAGTTACCGAGCTGCATATCTAAAGTGAACTGAATGCTGATTCTGTTTGCCGCGGCGCTGCCCGTGCTGGCTTCGGGAAGCGGCGCGCCGCCTCAGTCCGTAACTTTGCCGACGCCGAGGGTGGAATATCGCGTGAATGAAGCTTCGGCCAGCCGAAGCCCATGGATTGACGGCAACGGCTGGCAGATGCTTCGCGCGCCAGGCAGCACCTACTTCTACGACGTGGGAAGCGATGCCAGCGCCAGCGCACTTGCCTGCGCGGAAGCCTTTGCTTATGGCGCGAAGGCTGTCGTGAACGCAGCGGGGGCAGCCGCCGACAGCTTTCACCGCATGATCACCTTTCTCGAGAAACTGCCGGCGGCGGGCGAAACCGGACTGGCGAACATCGGCGTGATCGACGACCGATCGCAGGAGAGCGGCGAGCTGATGAACCTGCTGACGCGGCGCAATCTGCTTTATCGCGTAGTTCAGGCGCCTGATGCGGGGCTCGATCTGAATGTGC
>DAIDJK010000287.1 GCA_027450225.1 Bryobacterales bacterium
CACTTTTCCGAAACCACATGGCTGCCGTTCCAGTCGCCTTTGTGCAGATAGAGGTAGCCGAGCCTCGCCAGATCGGCGGGATAGAAGTGGCTGTCGCCCCAGCCGTGCGTACGCCCCTGCGCGTCGTTCGGCCACACCACCTGGCCGATTCCGACAGGGTCGAAGAGATTTTTCCGCGCGAACTGCGCCTCGGGCTCATGCGTCACCGCGGTCACGATGGAAGAGAGCAGATGAAATCCCGGGCTGCAGTAGCCGAATTTTGTACCGGGCGGATTGATCATCGGCATCGCCAGCGCGTATCGCACCCAGTCGTCGGTGCGCCGCATCGCTTCCAGTTCCTGCTCGCCCGGCTTGAAGCCGCAATCCATGCCGGATCGCATCGTCAGCACGTTGTCTACGGTGATCTCTTTTTTCGACGGCTCGGGATCTTTCGGCGCCTCGTCCGGGAAGAAGGAAAGCAGCCGCTTGCCGGTCGAGACCAGCCCTTTATCCGAAGCAATCCCCACCAGCATCGACGTGACGCTCTTCGTCACCGAAGCAACATCGTGCAGCGTGTCCGGCCGGAACGGGTAGAAGTACGCGTCCATTACCACGTATCCGTGCCGGATCACCATCACGCTGTGCACGTTCAGCTTCTTCGCGGAGATATCGCCCACCAGACGCGCCAGCGCGGCCGAATCGAGTCCCTGCGCTTCGGGCGTGGACGTGCGCCAGCTTCCGCCCGGAAAGTACGCGCCCTTTTCGGCCGCGTTCAGGCCAGCCGCGGCGAGCACAACAGCCAGCGGCAACAGTCGCGCGATGTTCATTCGCGGACAAGAATATCACCGCCCGCTACATCTGTTCGATGAAGTGCGCGCTGACCGTCCCCCGGTTCACCAGCGCCCGCCAGCGCTCATCGAAGCGGGCGGCGAGCGCGGGGTTGGATTCGAAAACATCTTCGAGCCCGAGAGACTTGTGCGGCTCGGACACCTGCTCGTCTTTCTCGAGCCGCGGCGCAATGTCTTCCCACCGGTCCGTCAGGCCGCCCGAATCGAGCAGGACAATGCGGTCGCCGATCACGCCGAAATTCTTCAGATGCGCATCCACGGAAAACAGTCCCCGCTTCCATCCGTTTTGGCGCGTTTCGAGATACCGGTCGAGCCAGCGCCCTACGGATTCGAAATCGCCCTGCCCTGCGAGATCACGAATCAACTGGTCGAGCGTGGTGTCCACGCGCTCGGTCGCTTCATACACCGTCAGCCAGCCCGGCAGCCCTGTCACCAGCACCGTGATGGCGGGGAAGCAGATTTTGCGTGGCATGAGGCCCGTGCCAGAGAGTACTTCTCGCGCCAGACGCTCGCCGCGCCGGTTTCGCGCCCGGTAAAGGGTCCAGCTGGCGGCCACACGGCGCGTGAACCAGACGCTGCGCGGGATCACGATCATCACTGTCTGAATGATTTTCGAGACCGCGCCGACTACGGCCGATTCCCGGCGGAGCAGCCGGTCCCCGATCCCAAACGGCAGATGACGCGCCCAGCGCCTGAGCATGCGCCAGAGGATGATCAGCGACACCATCTCGGTGGGCGAGCGGTAACGCTTCACCACCCAGTGCTCGGAAGCGTAGACAACTTTGCCGATGCCCTGGCCGATGCGTTTCAGACGGCCGCGCGTCAGTTCTTCGGGCGCGTGCGGCAGCGTTTCGTAATCCGCTGCTGGACGCATGTTCCTATTGTGATTCAATTGGCGATAGGTGGATGTGGCCTCCCGCGCGAACAATTACATCCTTGTGGTATTCGACAGCTGCCGCTACGATTCGATGATCGCGGCGCGGCCGAAGCACATTCGCCGGCTGGGAAAAATCGAGAAGCGCTGGTCATACGCCACGTGGACCGGTCCGTCGCATTTCAATCTGCTCACCGGGCTGATGCCGCATACGAATCCGAAGCGAATGTACGCGGCCGAATACTACGAGCGCGATTTCCTGAAGTTCAACCAACGGCTGGGCGCGCGGGATCTGGAGTTTCGATCCTTCGTGCCCCGCCTGTATCTGCCGGTGCTGCTGCGAAAACTCGGATACCGAACGCATGCCAGAGTTTCCCTGCCGGTGCTGAATTCGCAGACCGTGCTCAATCAGGGCTTCGATTCCTGGAAGCTGATGGAACAGCATAACGATTTCCGCGCCATGCTGCCGGAAATGCAGTTCGACGCCGAAGCGCCGTCTTTTTATATGCTGAACATCGGCGAGACGCATTATCCTTACGCGCTGCCCGATGAGCCGGAGAACGAATGGCCGCGCATCAGCGGCGTGCACGGCGTCTTTCGGCATCTGGACGATCTGGTGGTGGGGGGCAGGCTCTCGCGCGCCCGCCGGTTCAACGCGAAGCAACTGAAAGTTCTTCGGGACCGTCAGATCGATGCAGTGAAGTATCTCGACGGCGTGCTGGAAGAACTGTTCGACCGGGTTCCGAAGAACACGTACATCACGATCACGTCCGACCACGGCGAACTGTTCGGCGAAGACGGATTCTTCGGCCATGGGCCGACCAGTCACGAGAAGGTTCTTGAAGTGCCCTTCGCGGAAGGCAAACTGCGCTGATGCTGGTTCCGGCTTACATCGGACCGGGCGCCGGATTTGCCTTCCTCGGCTCGTTCACGAGCCTGCTGCTGTCGATTGTGGCGGCGTTTCTGTCGCTCGCGCTGTGGCCGTTTCGAATGGTTCTGGCATTCGTCCGCGGCGGGTTTGCGTTTCGCCGCGCCCGGGTGAAGCGGCTGATCTTTCTTGGTCTCGACGGTTTCGACCCGCAGATCGCCGAGCGGATGATGGCGGAAGGCAAACTGCCGAACCTGACGCGATTGAAAGATCTGGGCGGCTATCGCCGGCTTAGGACAACGTATCCGCCTCTCTCGCCTGTGGCCTGGTCGACCTTCGCGACCGGCGTGAATCCGGGGCGGCACAACATCTTCGATTTTCTGCGCCGCGATCTGAGAACGTACGTTCCGGAGCTTTCGTCGGCGAAGATTCGGCCGGATGGAATCGAAATGAGGCGCAGGAGCGAGCCGTTCTGGAATATTCTGAGCCGCCACGCGATCCGCAGCACGATTCTGCGGGTACCGATCACGTTTCCGCCCGATCGTTTCAATGGCCACATGCTGTCGGCGATGGCGACGCCCGATCTGCGGGGCACGCAGGGCGATTTCAGCTTGTTCCGGGAGCCCGGTGGAAAGCTGGAAGGTCCGCCGGGCAGATTTATCCCGTTTCAGATCCGCGGGGGCAAACTTGAAATCGAGGGCCGGTCTTATCGGCTGAAGCAGGGCGAGTATACGCCGTGGATCCGGCTGAAATTCGGATCCGCGCGAGGGCTCGCCCGATTCCTGCTGGTGAGCGAGGAACCGTTCCGGCTTTACGTCACGCCGGTGCAGATCGATCCGGAAAATCCGGTGATTCCGATCAGCCATCCGCGCTATTTCGCGATGTATCTGGCGAAGCTGCTGGGCGATTATGCCACCGCGGGGATGGCGGAGGATACGAACGCGCTGAATGAAGGGGCAATTGGCGCGGATGCGTTTCTCGAACAGGCGAAATCGATCCAGCGGGAACGCGAAGCAATGTTTTTCGCATCGCTCGACCGGTTGAAACGAGGCGCGGTGGCATGTGTCTTCGATACGACGGAT
>DAIDJK010000288.1 GCA_027450225.1 Bryobacterales bacterium
GCCGCGAGGACCGCCCTGCGAATCGCTACAACCTCACCGGCGCATCGTAACCGGTCATCTCGAGATACCCCACGCCCTTCTGCGTTCCCGAATAATCCACCGCGCCTTCCCAGTAGCCCGGACCGCCGTGCTGCGCCTTCAGTTCCTGATTCTCCAGCACCGGCCTGCACGTCAGCTCCACGTTCAGCCGCGGAATCCGGATTCGCCATTCAATCGGATACTTCCCCCACATCCGCAGCCGGTCGAGCGTAAAATCCGTGCTGCGCAGGTGGTGCGCCGCGCCTTGCGCGTCGATGTAAGTGCCGGACGAATACGGATCGATCGTTCCGTCCTTCCGCCGCAGTTCAAACAGCATCACTTCGGTCTTGTTGTCGAGCTGAATGCTGAACCAGTCCCATCCGCTTTCGTTCGCGGCCAGCTGTTCGGTAAACCACTCGTGGTCCATCCATGCCGTCCCGCTCACCGCATGCGAGTCGCCGCCCGTCGCAATCGTCCCCTTCACGCCGAGCAGCGGATAGGAAACATAATGCGACGCCCTGCCCTTTCCCGCCGCCTTCTGGCTCACGCCGTTCTCGCCCTGGATCACGAACGGCTTCAGCGGATCGAGCACCAGATGAAAACGAAACTGGTCCGTCACCGCTTCCAGCGTCTGTTGCTCGCCATTCCACTTCGCCTGCCAGTTCCCGTTCCAGATCCGCTGCTGCGCGAAGCTCGCCCCCGCCACGCCCGGCCCGCCGCGGTTCAGCCGCTCGTCATACCGGAAATGTTTCCCCGCCGCGTCCGTCAGCGCCGCATGCGCCAGGTAAAGCTCCCGCACCGCCCAGGCCGAAGCGCTGTCCGGCTTCGCGCTCTCGCCCTGCCGGAAGAAAACCAGCTCGAACCCGAACCGCCTTCCGCCCGCGTCCGTCACATTGCCCGTGTAGTACCACCATTCCGTGCGATACTCCGGATGCTCGAAGTGATCGCGCGGAAATTCATAACGATAACCGGGCAGCGCCTCGCGCCACGCGAACTCGCCCGTAGCCCCGCCGGTGGCCGCCACAGCCGCCGCCGTTGCGAGAAGTATTACTAAGTGCCTGAACTTGCCTGTTACCATGAGGTTTCCCAATGGTCGTTGAACCCTGTTGTGCCCGGTTCGAGAGTATCTCGCTCGAGGGCGGCGCGACCCTTTCCCCGGTTGAAGTCGCCTATGAAACCTACGGCCAGCTGAATTCCTCGAAATCGAACGCCATCCTCATCACCCACGCCTTCACGGGCGATGCCCACGCCGCCGGCATCAGCCATGAATCCGGCAAGCCCGGCTGGTGGGACAACATGATCGGCCCCGGCAAAGCTTTCGATACCGACCGCTACTTCATTATTTGCTCGAACGTGCTCGGCGGCTGCCAGGGCACAACCGGTCCCGCCTCCGTCAACCCCGCCACCGGCCGCCCTTATGCGATGTCCTTCCCGGTCATCACGATTCGCGACATGGTGCGTCTCCAGAAGATGCTCGTCGAATCGCTTGGCATCCGGCGCCTGCTCTGCGTCGCCGGCGGATCCATGGGCGGCATGCAGGCGCTCGAATGGGCCACGTCTTTCCCGGAAATGGTGCGCTGCTGCATCCCCATCGCCACCACCTGGCGTCACAGCGCCCAGCAGATCGCTTTCAACGAAGTCGGCCGCCAGGCCATCATGGCGGACCCCGACTGGTGCGGCGGCGAATATTACGAAACGAAGCCGCCCGCCCGCGGTCTCGCCGTGGCCCGCATGGTCGGCCACATCACTTATATGAGTGATGAATCCATGCGCGAGAAGTTCGGCCGCCGCCTGCGTGAGAAAGACAAGCTCGGTTTCGATTTCGGCGTCGATTTCGAAGTCGAAAGCTATCTCCGTTATCGCGGCAGCCAGTTCGTCACCCGCTTCGACGCCAATTCGTACCTCTACATCACCAAGGCCGAAGATTACTTCGACCTCACCAACGGCACCGGCCGCCTTGCCGACGCGTTCCGCACCGTCGACACGCGCTTCCTCGTCATCAGCTTCACCTCGGACTGGCTCTATCCCAGTTACCAGTCGCAGGAAATCGTCCGCGTCCTCCGCCGCGTCAACGGCGACGTCGCTTACTGCGATCTCCAGTCCAATTACGGCCACGACGCTTTTCTCGTCGATGTGGCCGAACAAACCGAAATCGTCCGCGGCTTCCTCGACAGCACCGCGCGCATGGCGGAGGCCGCATGACCAATCCGGCTCCGGTCGCCGTCATCGCCCCGCATTCCGCCACGCTCGCCGCGCGCCCGGATTTCAATGTCATCGGTGAAATCGTCGAGCCCGGCAGCCGCGTCCTCGATCTGGGCTGCGGCGAAGGCGAACTGCTCGCCTGGCTGGTCGAAAACAAGCGCGTTCTCGCCCGCGGCGTCGAAATCTGCGCCGCCGATGTCCGCAAAGCCATCGCCCGCGGCGTCTCCACTTACCAGGGCGACATCGACGAAGGTCTCGCCGACTATCCCGATCGCGCCTTCGACTACGTCATCCTCAGCCAGACCCTGCAGGAAACGCGCTCGCCCCTGAAAGTCCTGAAAGAGATGTTGCGCGTCGGCCGCCGCGGCATCGTCTCTTTCCCCAACTTCGGCCACTGGAGCGTCCGCGCTTCCATGCTCGTCTCCGGCCGCGCGCCGCGCACCCGGTTGTTCCCTTACAGCTGGTACAGTTCGCCCAACATCCACTTCCTCAGCGTCAAGGATTTCGAGGAACTCTGCGCCGAACAGAATTTCCCCGTCGAGCGCCGTTACTTTCTCACCGGCTCCCAGCGCGTCGGCTTCATGCCGAACCTGTTCGCGCGCACCGCCGTCTTTCTCATCGGCGGCCCGTCTTCGCCGGCGGAACGTTGAACGTCACTCCACCTTGAAGTCTTTCTTCTCCGTCGCCGTCTGTTTGCCCACGCCATCGTGCGCCGTGATCGTCAGCGTATAGGTTCCCGGCGTCGTTCCTGATTTCAGCGACAGGTTGAAAATCCCCGGCACCCACGGCTGCGGATAAAACGCCTGGCTCTTTTCGTCCGCCGCGTTTTCCTGCGTAAACAGCTGCTTGCCCGCGCTGTTGGAAACCGCCACGTCGTAAGTCACGTCGATCGCGTTCTGCTCGCCGTACTTATAGCCGGTCACGTCGAACTTCACCCAAACCATGTCACCGGCGCGGTAAGCCGCCACGCTCAGCGGCGTATCTTCATCCTGCGAACGATAGAACCCGAAGTTCCTGATCACCAGCGTCGGCGATGGCTCCACCGTCGGCCCCGTCACATTGAACTTCGCCTCGCCCGACGTTCTGGTCTTCGCCAGCCCGTCCATCACGTCATAGCGAATCGTGTACACGCCCGCCGGAGCAATCGGCGGAATCTCGATCTGCGACCGCATCTTCGGCTTCCAGTCCTTGTCCTCCTGGCTGAGGCTCGTCCCGATCGCGATCTCATCCGGCGCCGCGATCGGCGTCCCTCGCGGATCGAACGCCTCCACATGCGCCGTCAGCCGCACCTCGCCGTTGCTCTCCGCCACTTTGTAGTGCTCCACTTCGAAGCTGAAGAACGCCGTCTCCCCCGCGTGCAGCGAGCCCGTCTGTTCCAGCGGCTGCCCGTCTTCAATCTGCGACACCACCGGATCCACGATCTTCAGCGCCACCTTCGGTCCCTGCGCGCACGCAGGTATCCCGCACGCCAGCAGCAGGGCGAACGTAGCGGCTGATTTCATGACACTCGCATATTAGCTCGAACCGCGGCCGAAGCCTCCCGGCGTAAGCGCGCAGTCACCCAAAATCTTTCCCTAACCTTTCCGGCCGCCGCGAGTATACCGGTGAGAGGAACCTGCGGCCTCCATGCCATCGCTGCCGTCATCTCTCAAATACACCATTCGTGAACTGCGCAAGCGCCCCGGCTTCGCGCTCACCGCCATCCTCTCCATCGCGCTCGGCATTGGCGCCACCACCGCGGTCTTCAGCGTCATCTACGCGGTCCTCATCGATCCTTTTCCGTACCCCGGCTCGGATCGCATCGTCGAACTCCACCTCATCGACAAAGCCGGTCACGATGGCGGCTCCGGCCTCAGCGGCCCGCAGATCTGGCAGCTCCGAAAGCTCAAATCCATCGAGAACATCGTCGCCACCGACGAGTGGAACCTCACCACCACCGACAGCGCTCTGCCCGAAGACGTCCGCGCCTACTACATTTCGGGCGATGGCTCGCGGCAGTTCAAAATCCCCGCCATGCTCGGCCGCTGGTTCATCGCATCGGACGCGCCGGATGGCGTCGAGCCGCAGCGCGTCGTCGTGCTCACTTATCAGTTCTGGCAGCGCTATTACGGAGGCGATCCGGCCGTCGTCGGCCGCACTCTTCAGCTGGTCCACAAAGGCTACCGCGTTGTCGGCGTCATGCCCCCGCGTTTCCGCTGGGGCGATTGCGATATCTACGTTCCGCAGAAAGTCGCGGCGGATCCGAAACTGAAATTCTTCCCGTCCATCCGGCTCCGGCCGGGCGTCACCCTCGCGCAGGCCAACGCTGAACTCGAGCCCGTCATCCACGAATTCGCCCGGCTTGCGCCAACCAGTTATCCCGACAAATTCCGCGTCAATCTGCGCAGCATCATCGACGTTTACGCGCGCCCGCTCGGTCCCACGCTTTACCTTCTGCTCGCGGGCGTCGCCGTTCTGCTTCTCATCGGCTGCGCCAACGTGTCCATCCTTCTGCTCGCGCGCGGCGCCCAGCGCCAGCATGAGATCGCCGTGCGCGTCGCCGTCGGCGCCAATCGCGCGGCCATCGTCGGCCAGCTTCTCACCGAATCGCTCGTGCTCGCGCTCACCGGCGCCGCGCTCGGCGTGGCCATCGCATGGAGCGGACTTGCGCTCATCGCCGGCGCCCTGCCCGAAGGTTCGTTTCCGGCCGAATCCGTCATCCGCGTCAATATCCCGGTGCTGCTCTTCAGCGTGGCGCTGGCCTGCGCCACTGCGCTCGTCTTCGGCCTCTCGCCCGCGCTCCGGCTCTCCACCCCGAACGTCGCCGGGCTCATGCAGAGTAGTCTCCGCCGCATCGCGGGCGCCGTGGACAGCCGCCGCACGCACCGCATTCTCGTCGCTTCCCAGGTCGCCCTCACCGTCATCCTCATGGCCTCAGCCGGCGCCGCCGCCCGCGGCTTCATTCGCCTGCTGAACACCAGCCTTGGCTACGACCCCCGCAACGTCATGTCCGTGCCCATCCCCGTGCACGAGACCGCGCATCACTCCTGGAGCGACCGTTCCCAGTACTTCGAGCAGCTGCGCGAAAAAATCGCCGCCATCCCCAGGGTCGAAGCCGCCGGCATCTCCACCAACGCCACCCCTCCCTCGAACGGCAACACCAGAAAAGCGGAGATCATGGGCAGCGCCGTGCGGGAAGTTCCGGAAATTCGTCTGAACTTCATCAGCCCCGAATACTTCACCGTTCTCCGCATCCCGCTTCTTCACGGGCGTCTCTGGGATCGAACCGAAACCATGCGCGGCGCCGCCGTCG
>DAIDJK010000289.1 GCA_027450225.1 Bryobacterales bacterium
TTTGGTCGCTTTTTTTGAATTTAAAGGATTTGATGCGGAAACGAATAATCGCCTCTGCAGCCTTCGTCGGCGGCTGGCGCTTCCGGGTCCGTGCTGTACGTTTCGCGAAATTTAGTCAGAAATAGTAGTTGGGAGCCCGGGAGACTCTCGGATTGGGCTTTGTTTCCTGCCCTCCGACGCGGGCCGCTGAACAAGCGGCCATCGTGACGAATGAGCGGTTCCCCTGGAAGTAGCCGATGCTGGATGTCGAGCAGTCTTTCGTCAATCTCCATCCTCCGGCTCGCGTGAGTTTTAGCTGTATTTCGGTCGTGCATGGGCCCGTTTGAGGGGCTCTCACGATACTTACGCAGGGTACAGCGGTAATTCGGGTCTGGTTTCTCGCCGGTTCGCGGCTCACGGGGAGCCCAACGGGAGAACATGCATGTCGAAAGAGTTAATCGTCTCTTCCGGCCGCCACGAAACGCGGGTGGCTATTGTCGAAGACGACCAGGTCGTGGAGCTCTTCCACGAACGATCCAAAGAATATTCACTCGCCGGTAGCATTCACAAGGGCCGTGTCACTCGCGTCCTTCCCGGAATGCAGTCCGCCTTCGTCGATATCGGCCTCGAACGTGACGCCTTCCTCTATGTTTCCGATTTCTTCGAAGACACCGACGAGTACGACGCCGTAGTCACCACCGTTGAGGAAAAGGTCCTCAAGATGGACCGCGAGAAATCCGACCGCGGTGGCCGGCCCGAGCGCGGTGAACGGTCCGAACGGGGCGAACGGCCCGAGCGCGGCGAGAGGGGCGAGCGCCAGCGCGGCGATCGCGAACGCCGCCAGCCGGAACCGGCCGAGGCGCGCGCTCCGGAAACCGAGGAGACTCCCGTCCCGGAAACCGAACCAATAGCGGAAGCAGCGAACGAACCCATCGCCGCCGAAGCCTCGGTTTCGGCGCCCGCGCAAACCGCCGAGCGAAGCGTTGCCGCACGAAGTCCCGAAAGAGCCGGCGAGTCCCAGCCCGAACGCGCCGATCGGCCGGAACGTGGGGGAGATCGTGGTGACCGCCGCGGCCGCCGTGGACGCCGCCGCCGCGGAGGCTCCCGCAGCAGTCTGCCCGACTCGAAATTCGCCGCGCCCGGTTCCGACGATCGGGAACCGCCCATGAATGCCCCGGAAATCGATGAGGAGTTCATGGTGCTTCCGGGCGAATCGCTGGCGAAATACGCCGTCGCCGACGTCCGGGTCGAAGACGAAGACGATCGGATCGAAGCCGATTCCGGCGGGCGTTACGAATCGGAATCCGGCTTCGAGCCCGAGGCGGAACCCGCCGCAACGGATTTACAAAACAAACCCGATCGGCTGGATGTCGTTGAATCGGCACTGCCTTCCGAGCATCCGTTCGCGGCTTTCGGCGCCGCCGCCGCATTCGTAACGTCGCCGGAGAGCCCGGAGCCTGTGACCCATGCCCGGGAAACAGCATCCGCCACTCCCGCCGCGGCTTCGCTGGCTGAAACCGCGCATGTCGCCGCGCCGTTACCGAACGAACCCATTCACGATGCCGGGCCCGAAACTGGTTTCGCCGAGGCTTTACCGAACGAAGCCATCTCTGCCTTCGGCGCGGAAGCCGGCGAGCATCCGGACGAAGCGCCGGAAGACCTTTCCGCCGCCGGTACCGATCCCGAAGCTCTCGCCGAAGAGGCCGGTGAATTCGAACCGTCCGATTCCGCGGAACTGAACCTCGACGCGGAGCCTGCTGCCGCCATCGGTGACGAAGCCGCCATCGTCGAAGACGAAGGCCCTGAGCCCGCCCGCATCCCGACCAGCCTTACCGCCACGCTTCGCGAGCAGGGGCATCGCTATCCGCATCGCGTCTCTCGCCGCATGCGCCGCCGCATGCGCCAGGGCGACGACAAATCCCCCCGCCAGAACGGCGAGGAACACAAACCGCAGGCCCAGCCTGCTGGCGCTCCCGCCATCGGCGAAGAACGTGCCGTTCAAACCCGCGACGAAGCCCGTCCCGAACGCGACGAAGCCCGTCCCGAACGCGGCGAAGCCCGGCGCGACGAGCGTGGCCGTGGCCGCCACGAACGCGGTGAGCGCCAGGAGAGACCGGACCGTCCGGAGAGAGGCGACCGCCAGGAACGCTCCGAGCGCCCCGAACGCTCCGAACGGGGAGACCGTTCTGAACGTCCCGCTCTGCCCTCCATCGCTGATCTTCTTAAAGAAGGTCAGGAGATCATCGTCCAGATCGCCAAGGAACCGCTCGGCCAGAAGGGCGCCCGCATCACCTCGCATATCGCCTTGCCCGGCCGCTTCGTCGTCTACATGCCGACCGTCGATCACGTCGGCGTCTCGCGCAAAATCCCGTCCGACGAAGAGCGGCAGCGCCTCAAAAAGGTTCTCCAGACGCATCGCCAGGGCATCCCCGGCGGCTTCATCTGCCGCACCGCAGCCGAAGGCCGCACCGAAGACGAGCTCTCGGCGGACATGCACTTCCTCTATAACCTCTGGCTGGACCTCCGCCAGAAGGCCGAGAAGAAGCCCGCCCCCGCTCTGCTCCACCACGATCTCGACCTCGTGCAGCGCATCCTCCGCGATCAGCTCACTTCGAACTTCAAAACCATCTGGGTCGATAACGAAGATCTCTACGAAAGCATGCTGCGCTTCGTGCAGCGCTTTCAGCCCGCGCTCGTCAGCCGCGTCAAGCTTTACACCCGCTCCACCCCGATCTTCGATGAATTCGGCATCACCAACGAAATCGAAAAGGCGCTCCGCCCCAAAGTCTGGCTGAAATCCGGCGGCTATATCGTCATTAACCAGACCGAGGCTCTGGTCGCCATCGACATCAATACCGGCAAGTACGTCGGCAAGTCGAATCGCCTCGAAGACACCATCGTCAAGATCAACACGGACGCCATCAAGGAAATCGTCCGCCAGATCCGCCTCCGCGATCTCGGCGGCATCATCGTGGTCGACTTTATCGACATGGACGAGCGCAAGAATCGCCAGAAGGTGATGCTCTCGCTCGAAGAAGCCATGCGCGCCGACCGCGCTCCGTACAAGATTCTCCAGTTCAACGACTTCGGTCTTGTCGCCATCACGCGCAAGCGCGTCAAGCAGTCGCTCGAGCGCACCCTCTGCTCGCCGTGTCCTTATTGCGAAGGCGCCGGCTACGTGAAAAGCGTCCAGACCGTCATCTCGGAAATCATGCAGGAAGCCCAGCGCATGCGCAAGGCTCTCGAGGAAGAGCGCGATGTCGTCCTGCGCGTCAATGCCGAGGTCGCGAAAGTGCTCAAGAGCAACCAGAACACCTTCCTTCAGGAACTTGAAGAAGTTCTCGGCCGCAACGTCCTTGTGAAGAGCGACCCGCTGCTGCACCAGACGAAGTTCGATCTGGCATAATCGGCGGGATGATTCGGCAAACCCTGAGGGCCGCGTTGGCGTTAGCGGCCCTTTTTCTTTGTGGCGCTGCATTCGCCCAAACTTCCGGCCGAGTCGACCCCGAAGTCGCCTCCATCGTCAGCGAAATCTCGCAGGACCGCATCGCCGCCAGCATGAAGACCCTCGGCGAATTCGGCACGCGCGGCAACTTCACCAGTCCCCGCGATCCGAAGCGCGGCATCGGCGCCGCCCGCAAATGGATCTACGATCAGTTCCGCGGCGACAGCCCGAATCTCGACGTCAGCTACGACTCTTATAAGGTCAGGCAAAAGGGCCGTATCTTCCGGGATGTCGACGTCGTCAACGTCATCGCCGTTCTCCCCGGAACCACGCAGGCCGATCGTCGCGTCCTCATCAGCGGCCACTACGATTCCCTCAACATCGTTCTCAAGCCCGGCGTCAAGCCGGACAGCGAAAACGCAACCGACGCCTCATGGGACAACGAGGCC
>DAIDJK010000290.1 GCA_027450225.1 Bryobacterales bacterium
CAGGCGAACCCCGCAACGGCCACGGAACTGCTGAAATCCAAACTCGGCTGAGGAGATTCGAGGAATGCTCAAAGAAGGCGACAAAGCGCCGGAGTTCAAGGTCCTGACGGATTCGGGCGAGGAATTCGATCTTGCCGATCACCAGAACGAAAAGATCGTTCTCTACTTCTACCCGCGCGCCGATACCCCGGGCTGAACCATCGAGGCTCGCGAGTTTCGCGACACGGCGAAAAAGTTTACCAAAAAGGGCGTTACCATAATCGGCGTTTCACCCGACACCGAAAAAGCCCAGGCGAAGTTCAAGGAGAAAAACGATCTGAACTTCACCCTTCTGGCCGACGACAACAAAGAGATTGCCGGCAAGTACGGCGTCATGAAGGAAAAGAATATGTACGGCAAGAAGGTCATGGGCGTGGCGCGCACCACCTTCGTGATCGAGAATGGGAAAATCGCGAAGATCCTCCATAACGTGAAGCCCGAAGGACACGCCGAAGAAGTTCTGGCGGCGCTCTGACGTGGCACACGCGATGCGGTTCCGGCTTTTGTGATCTCGCGCCGGGAGTTTGTTGCGGCCATCGTGGCCTCGCGCGCCTGCCTGGCCGACGAGGAACCGCGCACCATTCCCGTTGCGCTGCAGCTTTTCTCCGTCCGCAAACAGGCCGCGGCCGATCTTCCCGGAACGCTCGCGCGCGTCAAGCAGATCGGGTTCACCGCCGTCGAACTTGCCGGCGCCTACGGTCACAAAGGCGCTGAGATTCACCGCTATCTTGTGGATAACGATCTGACGTGCTGCGGCTCGCACACGTCATTCGCCCGGCTTCAGGACGCGCAGTTCGCCGCGACCGTCGATTTCAATCACGCCGTCGGAAACAAACGCGTAATCGTGCCCAGCCTTCCGCCTCAATACACCCAGACGCTCGATGGCTGGCGTTCGGCGGCGCTCGCCTTCGTGGAACTCGCCGGCAGGTTGGCCGGGGAAGGTCTCGAACTCGGCTATCACAACCATTCCATCGAATTCAAGCCGATCGACGGAACCCGGCCCATCGACATCTTTCTGCGCGCAAGCCGCTCCGTCTTTCTCGAACTGGACCTGGGAGGCGCCGGCTACGCTGGCGTGAACCCGGTGCAAGTGCTCGAAACCTATCGCCGCCAGGTGAAGATGATTCACGTGAAGGATTACACCACCGCGAAACCCGATCTCCTGATCGGAACCGGCTCCATGGACTGGCCCGAATTCTTTCGGGCCGCGCAATCGTCGTCGGTCGACTGGTATGTGATCGAGCACGACAGCGCCAGTGGTCCGGACCTCGCCGATATCGCGGATTCGTACCAGCGGTTCGCGCGCTTGTCCAGCGCCAGCTGAACCCGGCGGGCGGTTCAGACTCTTAGCGAGGCCGCGCTTTCGCGCTCGTGATCGCCTGCCCCACGTGCCTCTGGCCGTGTTCGGCGATGTGAATCAGCAGGCCGATCAGCGTCACCGGCAACTTTTTCCGCCCCACGCGCCGCACCTCGCCGAAGGCTTCGGGCGGCGTCGCGCGGACAATGCGTTCGTATCGCGCGAGCGCCGTCTCTATCAGCCGGAGCAGTTCCGGGGCGGCTTCGCCCGCCTCGTGCTCGCGCGCGAGACCCAGCAGTTGCTCCCGCGAAAGATCCCCGCCTTCCGCATACGTGCAAAGCCGCTCCGTGCTGCCGGCAAGGTGCTTCAGGTGAAACGCGGTCTCCGCGCTGAGTTCGGGCGAAATTCCGGCCGCGCGCCGCGAATCCTCGCGAATCTGCTCACTGGCCCGCAGCAGATGTCCGCACACAGGGTTCAACCCTTCGGCAATCCCGCGCAGCCACGGTTCGGGAGGCGTTACTGCTGGGGGCCCTTGTTCAGCCACACTTTCGGCTCCACGCTCATGCCCGGCCGCAGACGGTGGTCCGCATCCTCGCCTTCGCGGAAGCGGATTCGCACCGGAATGCGCTGCACCACCTTCACGTAGTTCCCCGTGGCGTTTTCGGGCGGCAGCAGGCTGAATTTCGCGCCGCTGGCGCCGGCCAGATCTTCCACATACCCTTCGTAATCGCGGTCGAAAGCGTCCACGTGGATGGTGGCGGGCTGCCCCGGCCGCATGCGCTTCAGCTGCGTTTCCTTGAAATTCGCCGTCACCCAGATATCGCCCAGCGGCACATCCACCATCAGTTGCTGGCCGGCCGCAATCTGCTGGCCCGGCTCCGCGCTCTTCCGCCCGATGATCCCGTCCACAGGGGCGACAATCTTCGTGTAAGAGAGATTCAGCAGCGATTGATCGAGCAGCGCCTTGTCTTTCTCGGCCGTCGCCTCGCGGCTCGCCACCTGCGCGTGCTGAATGGCAATCTGGTTGGGACGCGTCCGCTCCGCTTCCAGGGCGCGGGTCTGCGCGGCCTGCAATCGGGCGCTGGCTTCATCGATGGTCCGCGCCGCCGCCTCCGCGCTGGCTTTCCGGGCGTCCACCACCGCTGCCGCCGCCTTTGCCGCCGCGTCGGCCTGATCGAACTGCTGCTTGCTGATCTCGTCCTTCGATACCAGCTGGCGATAGCGAATCAGATCCGCCTGCGCTTTCGCGTTGTCCGCCTCCGCCTGGCGCACCTGCGCGATAACGGACTCGTAATCGCGCTGGGCCACCGCCAGGGATGCCCGCGCGCTTGCCACGTCCGCGCTGGCTGTCGAAACCGTGGTCTGCGTCGTCACGCTCGTGATCGGCACGTTGGGCTGCGCCGCGCGGATAAGCGTCTGCGATTCGTTCAGCGTCGCCTTCGCCTGTTCCACGGCCACCTGGTAGTCTTTCGGATCCAGATCCACCAGAACATCGCCTTTTTTCACGCGCTGGTTGTCTTCCACATAAACCGCCGTCACCGTGCCCGCGATGCGGCTGGTAATGGCGTAGATATTTCCATCGATCTGCGCATCGTCGGTGTCTTCATACGAACCGAAATACTGCATCAGGAAATACGCGCCGATCCCCGCCGCGATCAGAACCACCAGCAGGGCGATAAAGCCGATCGGGTGCTCGCGGATGCGGCGTCCCCAGGATTTTTTCGGTTTCTTCTCCGCGCGCTGCGGCGCCGGCTGCCCCGTCTGCGCTCCCGCGCCCGGCTGGCGCTGCTGCTGATCGGGGGATTTTTCGGCTTCCTTCGGCGGAACTTCGGCGGTATCAGGCATCCGTTTCGCTGCTGTTTCTGTTGGCTTCGATCTACTTGGATGCGCGGCCGGGGCTTGCGGCTGCGTCCCGGGGCAAAAAACCGTTGCGGCGCGTTTTCCGCCCTTCATATCAGGGTACACGCCCGGGCAGGCGGAAGCGTCATTCCATTTGTGACCTGGGCCTCCGTCTCATGGCTTGGCGTGTGTGCGTGCTTTGCCGCCGGTACCGTGCCCGCGGCCCGCGCCGGCGCGGACCCGGCCATTTCTCCCCTGCTCCACGCCGTCGAGCAGCATTACAATCACGTTCAAACCCTTAAGCTCGATTTTTCACAGACTTACACGGCTCCCGGCCATCCGGTCCAAAAGGAATCCGGCACGCTCTACCTCCGTAAACCGGGCCGCATGCGCTGGGATTATTCGTCGCCCGCCGGCAAGCTCTTCCTTTCGGATGGAAAGGATGTTTATCTGTACAATCCGGGCTCGCAGCGGGCCGAGAAATCCAGATTGAAACAGTCCGAGGATATGCGCGCCCCGCTGGCGTTCCTTCTGGGGAAGCTCGACTTCGAAAAGGAGTTCAGGGATTTCTCCACCAGGCCGGAAGGCGCCGGCACGTGGATCACCGCGTACCCGAAATCGCAGAACCTGGTATACACAAAGGTCGAATTTCTCGCTTCTCCTGACGGCCGGATCGAAAAAGTCGACGTCACCGGGCAGGACCATTCCCAGCTCGATTACATCTTTTCGAACCAGCAGCTGAACGCTCCCGCGCCGCCTTCGCTGTTCGCTTTCCACGCGCCCCCGGGCGTCGAGGTCGTCGAGACCGGCCAGTAGCCCCATGTCCGAATTCGTTCTCAAATACGCCAATTCGGCGGGCGAGGTCCGCAACCAGGTAGCGCAGGGCGCCTCCGAACAGGAGGTGCGGGATCGCTATACGCGCCAGGGATTTCTCGTTTATTCCGTCAGGCCCAAATCGGGCGGCATCAGCCTGGCCGGCGAAATCCGCATCCCCGGCCGCAAGCGCCTCAATCTCGAGAAATTTCTCATCTTCAACCAGCAGTTCGTCACGCTCATCCGCGCCGGCCTGCCGATCCTGAAATCGCTCGATCTGCTCGCCGAGCGCCTCACGGACCCCAAACTGACCCCCTACGTGAACGCCATTCGCGAAGAGGTGCGCCGCGGAACCCTCCTGTCGGAAGCCTTCCGCATGCAGGGCATCTTCCCGAAAATCTACGTCACTTCGGTCATGGCCGGCGAGAAATCCGGCAGCCTCGTCGAAGTTCTGGAGCGCTACGTCACTTACCAGAAGCTTTCGCTCGCCGTGCGCAAGAAGGTGCTGGTCTCCCTCATGTATCCGAGCGTGCTCATCGTCCTGGTCATCCTGCTCATGGTTTTTCTGGTCACCTATGTCGTGCCCAGCTTCGCCACGCTCTATTCCAGCATGCAGGCGCAGCTCCCCACCATCACCCTCTATCTCATCGCCATCGGCACCACTGCCCGGAATTACGTTCTGCTCTCCGCCCTTGTGGTGTTCGGTTCCATCGGCCTGTTCTTCTGGTGGGGCCGCGGCGAAGCGGCCCGCGAAAAGATCGACGGCGTGAAGATGCGCGTGCCTCTCTTCGGTGAAATCTGGCTGAAGTATCAGGTCGCCCAGTTCTCGCGCGTCCTGAGTACTTTGCTCACCGGAGGCATCCCTCTGGTGCAGGGACTCGAAACCGCGGGCGACTCGCTCGGCACGCCGCTCCTCGGAAAGATGCTCCAGAAAGCCGGTAAAATGGTGCGTGAAGGGCAGTCGCTTTCATCCTCTCTCGCTGCCACCGGCGTTTTCCCCGAACTTTCCGTCGACATGATTGAGGTTGGTGAATCCACCGGCGCGCTGCCCGCCATGCTCACCAGCGTGGCCGAATTTTATGAAGAGGACGTCAACACCAAAATGACGGCCGCGCTCTCGCTCATCGAGCCGGCCATCATGATTTTCATGGGCATGTTTGTCGCGTTCGTGCTCATCGCGCTCTATCTGCCCATCTTCTCGCTCGCCGATACCATTCGCTGATACCCAGACCAATGACGCCCGTAATCAGCAAACAGACCCTCCAGCCGCCCGCCGCCGGCGGCAACGGCGCCCCCCCGCACGCCACCACGGAGCTTGCCCAGGCGCAGGCCATGGCCGCGCGTTACCGCTGCGACTTCGTGGATCTGCGCGAAGCCTCCATCGAGCACGATCTGTTTCGCTCCGTTCCCGTCGATTTGATGTTCCGCTACAACTTCGTGCCGCTGCGCGCGCACAACGGAACGCTCGACATCGCCCTCGCCGATCCGCGCAACCTGAACACCATCGATGAGCTGAGCCTGCTGCTCCACAAGAAGCTCCGGGTAAAGGTCGCCACCGCTTCCCAGATCGCCGATCTTCTCAAGAAGACCGAGCAATCGCAGCGCGTCCTCGAAGAGGTCACCGAAGGCTTCACCCTCGACGTTGTCGGCGAAGAGGGCGAAGACGAAACGCTCTCCATCGACCGGCTCGCGTCCGTTGACAGCGATATCGCGCCCGTCATCAAACTGGTCGATACCACCATCTTCAACGCGCTCGAGCGCCGCGCGAGCGATATCCACATCGAATCGCGCGATCAGGAAGTGGTCATCAAGTACCGCATCGATGGCGTCCTGCATTACGCCATGCCGCCGATCGCGAAGGACTGGCACTCCACCATCATTTCGCGCATTAAAGTGATGAGCGAACTCGATATCGCCGAACGGCGCGTCCCCCAGGACGGACGCTTCCGGGTTCGCTACAAAACGCGCCTCATCGATTTCCGCGTTTCCATCATGCCCACCATTCACGGCGAAGACGCCGTGCTTCGCGTGCTCGACAAGGAATCGATGAGCGAGAAGTTCGCCAAACTGTCGCTCGAAGTGGTCGGCTTCAGCGCGGCGGATCTCACGAAGTTCCGCCGCTATATCGCGGAGCCCTACGGCATGGTGCTCGTCACCGGTCCCACCGGTTCCGGCAAGACCACCACGCTGTACGCAGCGCTCAGCGAGATCAAGAACGACGAAGACAAGATCATCACCATCGAAGATCCCGTCGAATATCAGCTCAAAGGCATCACCCAGATCCCGGTCAATGAGAAGAAGGGCCTCACCTTCGCCCGCGGTCTCCGTTCCATCCTTCGCCACGACCCCGACAAGATCATGGTGGGCGAAATTCGCGATCAGGAAACCGCGCAAATCGCCATCAACTCCGCGCTCACCGGTCACCTGGTCTTCACTACCGTTCACGCCAACAACGTGGTCGATGTGCTCGGCCGCTTCCTCAACATGGGCGTGGAGGCTTATAACTTCGTCTCCGCGCTGAATTGCATCCTCGCGCAGCGCCTGGTCCGGCTGAATTGCGAGCACTGCAAGAAGCGCGTCCGTTATCCGGAATCCGCGCTTGTCGAAAGCGGTCTGGATCCGGAAGCATGCCGCGACTGGGAATTCATGGAAGGCCCCGGCTGCTTCGAATGCGGCGGCACCGGCTTTCGCGGCCGCACCGCCATCCACGAGCTGCTCGATCTGAACGACAAGATTCGCGAACTGATTCTCGATCGCCGTCCGGCTTCGGAAATCAAGCGCCTCGCGCGTGAACAGGGCATGACGTTCCTCCGGGAATCGGCCGTGGACAAAGTTCGCCTCGGCATCACCACGCTCAAGGAAATCAACAAGGTCACTTTCATCGAATGAGCGTTCTCGATTCCATTCAGCGGCTGCTGGCGGACCCGCCGCCCGAATTCGCTTTCGAAATTGCGGCGGACGGCATTGCCATGTCGCGCACCCGGCCGGCCGCCGCAGCTTCCGGCAACGCCCAGTTCGCGCCGCTGGCCGAAGGCGTGCTCGCGCCTTCGCCCACCAAGGAGAACGTGCTGGACGCCGCCGCGTATGCCGACGCCGTAAACAGGCTCGTTCCCGCCTCGAACGCTCGCGGCCGCCGCAGCGCGGCCCTCATCCTCCCGGACAACAGTCTGCGGCTCGCCGTTCTGGATTTCGAGCACATCCCGGAAAAAGAATCCGAGCGGCTGGCGCTCATTCGTTTTCGTCTGCGCAAAACAGTGCCGTTTGAAATCGACGAAGCCGCGCTTGCCTGTCAGGTGCAGCCGGGGAATCGCGTCATTGCCGCCGTCGCTCCCGCGGGAACCATCTCGCACTATGAAGCGCCGTTCCGCGCCGCCGGCATGCATCCCGGTTTCGTCACCGCGTCATCGCTTGCGCTCCT